>CAZEKE010000147.1:0-5842 GCA_964512815.1 uncultured Acidiferrobacteraceae bacterium | reverse complement strand
GCAATGAAGAAGGTGTCATCACCGAGATTCGCCAGGCTGAAATCACCAATCAGCTTGCCACGTTCGTTCAACATGGGTGCCAGCGTCATGCGGCCTGTGGCGGGGATTCTGCATGCCAACAGGTGGTCCAGCCAGTCGGCTGTACCCTTACCACTGATCATATATTTGGCGAAACTCGCGATTTCCATCAGGCCGACGCCGTTACGAACCGCGTTGGCTTCAGCTGCCACGTGTTCAAAATCAGTGGAGCGCCGCCATGAAAAATCGTCTTCGACCCCTTCAGGTGCAAACCACAGCGGCTGTTCCAGGCCATAGGCTTCGCCCATCTGGGCGCCGGCTGCGATCATCCGATCGTAGATCGGGGTGGTGCGAAGAGGTCTGCCTGCAGGCAGTTCCTCGTTCGGGAAACGAATCGAGAAACGTCGGGAATAGTTTTCCTGCACCTTGGCGTTGGTATAAGTCAGGGTCGCCCAGTCGCCGAATCGGCTGACATCCATCGCCCAAACATCGAATCCGGGATCACCCTCAACCATCCAGTTGGCCAGCGCTACCCCTACACCACCGCCCTGACTGAAACCGGCCATCACACCGCAGGCACACCAGAAACCGTGCAGGTCCTTGATCGGTCCAATCAGGGGATTACCATCCGGCGCGAAGGTAAACGGCCCGTTGATAATCTGCTTGATCCCGGCATTGGCAAACGCCGGAAAATGTTCAAAACCGACCTCTAGCGACGGCGCGATCCTGTCGATATCTTCGGGCAGCAGCTCATGCCCGAAATCCCATGGTGTCTGTTTCGGTGACCACGGTTTGCAGGCCTTCTCGTAGGTACCCATCAGCATACCTTTGCGTTCCTGCCTAAGATAAAGTTCTCCATCGAAATCGACCGCGTGAGGCACTTCCAGACCCGATGACTCGTTGAACTCGATCACTTCCGGCATATCTTCAGTCAGCAGATACATGTGCTCCATGGCGAGTACCGGCAGCTCCAGCCCGACCATTCGTCCGACTTCACGGGCCCACAGTCCCCCGGCGTTGACCACGTGTTCGGTGTGAATCTCTCCTTTTTCGGTGATCACCCGCCAGCTGCCATCGGTTTCCTGGCGCAGGTCGTTCACCATGGTCTGGCTGTAGATTTCCGCACCATTCCGCCTAGCGGCCTTGGCATAGGCCCAGGTGGTCCCTGAGGGATCAAGGTGTCCCTCCAGAGGGTCACTCATGGCGCCGACGAACTTGGTTGGATCAAGCAAAGGAAAAATATCGGCAGCCTCCGTCGGACTGATGATTTCCGTATCCATGCCGAGGTAGCGCCCTTTGGCGTGCATGCTCTTAAGCCAGTCGAAACGCTCCGGAGTGGCAGCCAGAAATACGCCACCAGTCATATGGAGTCCGACAGACTGCCCCGACAGTTCTTCGATTTCCTTGTACAGCTCAATCGTATACTGCTGCAGCTTGGCAACGTTGGGGGCTCCGTTGATGGTGTGCATACCCCCTGCTGCATGCCAGGTGGACCCCGACGTCAACTCCGAACGCTCCACCAGTACAACATCATTCCAGCCAGCTTTAGTCAGATGGAAAAGAACTGAACACCCGATAACGCCGCCACCGATGACGACTACCTGCGCATGTGTCTTCATTATTCTGTAGATTCTCCCGCCGTTGATAAGGAGTAAGCTGGACCCCAGCTACGGTTCTCCGTGGCCGATCGCCGACCTTCTCTTGGTGACGTACTCGTTTATAGATTCCAGTCGATCCGGGCCCAAGGTTGGGGCCTCAAAACGTTCAAGGGTGTTCTGCCAGAGTTCGGTCGCGCGCTGAGTCGTGTCCTTGCCTCCTGCATTCAGCCAATTCTCATTGTTCTGCCAGTCGCTCAGCAAAGGCACATAGAATGCCGTTTCGTAGCGGTCCATGGTGTGCGCTGTTCCAAAGAAATGTCCTCCTGGAGCAACGTCTCGGATAGCATCGAGACCCAGTTCCTCCGACCCCACTTCGATTGGCGACATCGTAGCAACCAGATTCTGCAGCATCTCTACATCGATGACCAATTTTTCGAAAGAAGCCACCAGACCACCCTCCAGCCAGCCAGCGGCGTGATAAATAAGGTTGCCATAACCCAGGATGCCGCACCAGAGAGACATCTGGGTCTCGTAGACCGCCTGCGCGTCAGCAAGATTCGAGGCGTTACAGCCACTGGTCCGATACGGCAGACCATAACGGCGCGCAAGCTGCCCTCCGGCAAGGTTGGCTTTGGCATTTTCGGGAGTACCGAAAGCCGGGGCACCGGACCGCATATCCACATTTGACGTGAATCCGCCATAAACCACCGGGGTACCAGGATGAAACAGCTGGATCATGGCGATCCCAAAGAGTGCCTCGGCGTTCTGCTGGACCAGTCCGGCTGCCAGTGTCACTGGCGCCATAGCGCCCAACAGTGTAAATGGCGTGACGATGACTGCCTGTCCGTGTTCTGCGAGCGCAAGCGCTGCATCGGACATCGCGTCATCAAGTTTCCGGGGTGAATTGATATTAATGTTTCCGAAAAGGGACGGGTCTGCCTTCAGTTCCTCGACGCTTTTTCCCCGCGCCAACGCCGTCATCTCGACGGCATCCTGCACCCGACCGCGGCCGATGGGTACGGCAGAAAACACCTTGTCACTCAACAGCAGATTAGCGCGATAGGTATCTAGATGTCGGGAACCCGCTGGCAGGTCGACCGGTGCAATCGCCTGGTTGCCGAAGAAGTTGATCACGTTGAAAGCCTGCCCCAGCCTGATCAAATCCTGGTAGTCCTCGAAATTACCAGGACGCCGGCCGTTGACGCAGTCGTGCACATTGGGCGGGCCGGACACCAGTCCGAAATTGACACGGTTGCCACCGATCAGGAGCTGATTTGATCTATTTCGTGGTGTGAGCATGAAACGGGCTGGGGCCTGGGCCACCAGAGCCGTTACAAGCTGCCGCTCGACCCGGACCACACCGGACTCGTCGTCAACTGTTGCGCCGCAGGAACGAAATCTTTCTCGGACCTGACGGCTGGTTACCTCAATACCGAGGTCCTCCAGCACCGTCACGGAGGCATCATGAATCAGTTCGATCTGCTCGTCGGTCAGCGGCGAAAGAGGCGAATAAGGGTTATCGAGCGTCTGGACGGAACCCTGAAGGATCGCCGCACCTGCCGCCTGAACCGCTTCGCGGGCATCACGTGTGCGGCGCCGTGCACCCCGCCTCATCCTGTGTGCACTCTAGGCATCCGAGATCATTGAACTGCCATAGACAACTCAGTGCCGTTCAATGAATCCGTCACCCAATTGCTACGAATTACCGGCCTTATTCGCGGATGTCTCGAACTGAAAGCGCCATCGCTCCCGCACGATTCAGTGTCGAGCTACGACTGGAGCGCGTCCTTTGACAGATTCAGACTACCCGAGCGAATCGGGCTGCAATAACCGAATCTAACCGAGTACTGCCCTGACCGAAGCACCCAGAATATCAGCGATTTCATCGATAGTGTTCTCGCCAGTGACGATCGGCGGTGCAACACAGTAGACATCACCTCGGACCCGGCTGAACATTCCCCGCTTGATTGTTTCCGCGTTGACCTTAGCGCCAATTCCATCCGTAGCGTCGAACATCTGCTTGGTCTCCTTATCTTTCACAAGCTCTACACCGCACATCATACCAAGCCCTCGGACTTCGCCGACATGTGGGTGGTCACCCAGTGATTCCTTGAGCTTAACCAGCATTCGCTTACCTTTGGTCTGTGCCTGACCGACAAAGTCCTCTTTCTCGATGATATCCAGCATCGCCAGGGCGACTGCACACCCGACAGGGTGTGAGCTGTAGGTATAGGCGTGCATCCAGGGAGAACCACTGTCGTTCATCACCTTTGCAATTTCATCGCTGACCCCTATACCGCCCAACGGGAAATACCCCGAAGTGATAGCTTTTGCAAACTGAATCAGGTCGGGTTGAACACCCCAGTGCTCGAGACCGAACATCCGTCCAGTCCGTCCGAATCCTGTGATCACTTCGTCCGATACCAGGAGCACCTCATACTGATCACAGATCTCTCGAATACGCTTGAAGTAATCATCCTGGGGTACGATCACACCACCGGCGCCTTGGACCGGTTCGGCGATGAACATGGCGACCGTGTCAGCACCCTCTTCCAATATCTTCTTCTCCAACTCGTTGGCTGCTGCAATTCCCTGACTGGGCGCATCATCAGGCGCTTCATAGAGATAAGGATACGGCCCTGGGATATGAAAGAACCCGGGGATACGCGGCTCAAACATCGGCCAATACGTCGATATGCCGGTAGCACACATTGCAGCCAACGTCACACCATGGTAGCCCCAGATGCGGGAGATCACCTTGGTCTTGTCCGGCTTGCCCTTGAGTTTCCAGTAATAACGTGCGAGCTTGATATTACTATCCGTGGACTCACCACCACCGGATGTCAGATAGAAATGATTAATATTCGGATAAGTGATCTGTGCCAGACGCTCTGATAATTCAATCGCACGCGGATTCGAACTCCCGGCATAGCCGGAGACAAATCCCATCTGGCGCATCTGTTGTGATGCAGCATCGGCAAGCTCGGTCCTTCCATTACCTGCCGTGTTGTTCCACAGCCCCGACAGGCAGTCGATGAACCGGTTACCGTCCGCATCCTCGATATAGGCCCCTTCGCCGCTCACCCAGACCTTGGCCGAGGCATGAGTTGACGGGCTGTGGAGTGGATGAATGAGGTGAGCAACATCCCGGCTGATAAATTTTGATTCGGCTGCTTTGGTCACGATAATTCCCCCAATAATAGATTTTGGACTGAACGGTTGATATTCCAGATCATAACTGACATCGAAAGACAATTAAATCTGTCGGACCGATGATCGGCGTCATCCCGGTAGCAATGTTTTGCTACCGATCGCTGCCGGCCGACAGAACAGGTGATGTGTCCCTAATTCGCACTGATCGAGATCAGGCGGCAGAGTCGCGGTTTTGAGCCGGCACTGGTGCTGTCATGAGCACCACCGGTAAGAGTTCGGAGGCTCCATAGGAACAACTGACCCGGTCGGACTGAGGCCTACCATACAAAGTTGTTCTCTGGACCGGGATACGATCACACTGGCGTATCAGTTCATCCATATCTTCGGGTGGTAACTCCTGACCGTGGCGAGTGCCGGCGGCGCGTGAGATCGACTCGTTCATCAAAGTACCGCCCAGATCGTTGACGCCCGCGGCAAGCAGTTGGGATACGCCGCTGCGACCCATCTTTGTCCAGGATGCCTGGATGTTGGGAATACGCCGATGCAGTACGATTCGTGCGACTGCGTGCATCAGCACACACTCGCGGAAAGTCGGCCCGGATCGCGCACTATCACGACGGAAAAGTGGTGCTTCCTGGTGAATAAACGGCAGCGGCACGAACTCGGTAAACCCACCGGTTCTGGACTGTAGATCCCTGATTCGAAGCAGATGCCGGGCCCAGTGTCGCGGGTGTTCGACGTGGCCAAACATGATGGTGGCGGTGGTTCTCAGTCCCAGACTGTGAGCGGTTTCGATTACCTCCAACCATTGTGCCGTATTGATCTTGTCAGGACAGATGATCTGACGAATCTCGTCATCTAGAATCTCCGCCGCCGTACCGGGGAGGGTCGACAGACCGGTCTCCTTGAGTGCTTCAAGGAATTCTCGAATCGCGATCCCGAGAGTTTCTGCACCCTGCTGAATCTCCAGGGGAGAGAAGGCATGAATATGCATGTCAGGCACCGCTTGGCGAATCGCCCTGCAGATCGACAGATACGTCTCTCCGGTGAAGTCCGGATGAATACCGCCCTGC
>CAZEKE010000146.1:0-2678 GCA_964512815.1 uncultured Acidiferrobacteraceae bacterium | reverse complement strand
GGCTACCCGACAGCGGTCTGACTGAGGACATGCAAAACGCCATCCGAAAACCACCCAAGCAAAGCTGGTGGCAATCACTCGTTCCGAAAAAGTCGAATTAAGGAAGTAACCATTCCAGTTTCGCGAGGAATTTTTCAGGATCCTCGTTGAAATCATCAAGACAGGGTTTGCAACAGAACTTGACGATGGCGCCGTTGTGCTCGTGGACGTAGGGGTCGCCGTGGGCTCCGAGTTCTTCCCCCGAGGCAACGCAGGTCGACAGTGGGTAGCCGTCGCTTGAGCAGGATGCGAAGGTTGCTAGAAAAAGGCTGAAAAAGATGGAGCGTAGCAAGGTTCGCATTTAGCGAAAGATTGGCGTTTCGGCAAACAGGGTCAAGGTCACTTGCTTCATGCATGGATGATGGGTTGCCGTCCTTGAGGCTTGGCATTTTTGCTTATCCAAAACAAGTTTCGAGTGAATGAAGTCTTGCCCAACCTCTTGTCTTGCTCTCCTTGCTATGGTGGCTTGCCACTTCGAAGTCGGCGCGAAACGTCCCAATGTTGTACTTATCGTTTCGGATGACCAAGGCTATCGGGATCTAGGGTGTTTCGGTTCTGACGAGGTCAAGACGCCGCACTTGGATCGTTTGGCGGAGGGCGGGGTCAAACTGACCAGTTTCTATGTGACTTGGCCTGCCTGTACGCCTTCGCGCGGCAGCTTGCTTACCGGGCGTTACCCTCAACGCAACGGAATTTACGACATGATACGCAACGAGGCTCCTGACTATGGTTACAAGTACAAGCCGGGCGAATACGAGGCGACCTTCGAGCGAATAGGCGGCATGGACATGAGGGAAGTTCTTTTGCCCAAGGTTTTGGGTAAGGAGGGTTACGTCAGCGGGATTTATGGCAAGTGGGACTTAGGCGTACACAGGCGTTTTCTGCCGCTTGCCCGTGGTTTCGACGACTTCTACGGTTTTGTCAACACGGGCATCGATTACTTCACCCACGAGCGTTACGGCGTGGCCTCGATGTACCGCAACAACGATCCGACCACTGTGGACAAGGGAACCTACTGCACCTATTTGTTTCAGCGGGAGTCGGTACGCTTCCTAAAGCAGAACCATGACAAGCCATTCTTCCTCTATTTGCCCTTCAATGCCCCGCACGGCGCCTCCAACCTCGACCCTGCCATTCGGACGGGAGCTCAGGCCCCCGACAAATACAAGGCCCTGTATCCCGAACTGCAGGCCCAGGTGGGCACTGAGCAAAGGCCCCGCAAGCGCTACGGCAGCAAGCTTTACCAAGTGCCGAATAGGCCCGCGCGGCGACTCGAGTTCGTTGGTTCCGTCACTGCCATGGACGCCGCCATCGGCGAGGTGCTCGACTTGATCGAGGATCATGGTCTTGCGAAAGACACCATCGTCATATTCTTCAGCGACAATGGTGGAGGCGGGGCGGCCGACAATTCTCCCTTGCGGGGAGCCAAGGGGCAAATGTTCGAGGGCGGCATTCGTGTGCCTTGTATCGTTCGTTGGCCAGGCAAGATTCCTTCCGGCGTGACCAGCGACGAGTTTCTCACCTCGCTGGAAATCTTTCCCATGCTTTGTGCGGTTGCAGGAGCCAAGCTGCCGGTTGGCGTACCTCTCGACGGTTTTGACATGTTACCCGTGTTGCAGGGTAAGATGAAGTCGCCCCGTAAGGAAATGTTCTGGCAACGTCGTCTCGACAAGGGTGCTCGTGTCGACCACTGGAAATGGGTGGAGAGTGCCCGAGGTAATGGTCTCTTCGACCTTCGTGTAGACCTGTCCGAGAAAAATGACCTTTCCAAGGAACGGCCCGAGATACTAGCCAAATTGAAGAACAGGTTCCAAAATTGGAAAAAGGAAATGGCCAAGGCTGAACCCAGAGGTCCATTTCGAGATTTTTAAGTCATGAAAAAGAAAACATTCCTTCCATTCAGCATATTTTTGATCTTTTTTGCTTCGACCTTGTCGTTTGCCAAGGACACGGAACTCGAGTGGCAAGGGTGGAGTCCATTTTCGCCGCGCGACGAGATTTCCCCTAGTTTTGCTTTAAGCAAGGGTGGCGGACCCGACGGCAAGGGTGGGTTGATTGTCAGGCACGATGCGCGTGATGGGCTCGACGGGGCATGGTCCAAGACCTTCGATATCGAGGGAGACGTCCATTATCGGCTTACCGCCTTTGCCAAGACTCGCAAAGTCATGAGTCCGAGGGCCAATCGATACGTCGAGCTTTTCTTTCATGATGCGAAGGGAAAATACGTTCACGATGCCCGAATAGGTGTCTTGACAAGGCCCCTTTACCCTTGGGATGAGCCGGAAGATTCACGAGGATGGACCAAATTTTCCGGAGTCTTCCAAGCACCTGGGCCTGCTACTCACGCTACCGTTCGCCTTCACCTGCGCTGGGAACCAAAGGGGGAGGTGGAGTGGGGGGGGATGGCCTTTGTGAAGTCTCCCCCTAGGAAACCTCGCAAGGTGCGTTTGGCGGCAGTCAACTATAGGCCCAAGGGAGGAAAGACTTGCTTGGACAACTGCCGTCAACTTGTGCCGTTTGTCGAGAAGGCGGCTAGTCAAAGAGCCGACCTAGTTGTCTTTGGAGAATGCATCACAACGATGAACAATGGTTTGGATCACATAGCCGGCGCGGAACCAATCCCGGGACCGTCGACCAAG
>CAZEKE010000145.1:0-4432 GCA_964512815.1 uncultured Acidiferrobacteraceae bacterium | reverse complement strand
TACCACGACCTCTACCCCTTTGAGATCAAAAACACCCTGTTTGAAATAGTCGATCAGCCGGCCCGGTGTACCGATAAGAATGTCTACGCCTTTATTGAGGGTTTCGCGCTGCGAGTGATAACCCGTGCCCCCATAGACCAGCCCGAGTTTCAGGTCATTGTGTTTACCCAGCACGCTGGCATCTCGGTAGATCAGTATGGCGAGCTCGCGCGTAGGAGCCAGGATCACCGCCCGAACACTGGTTGATTTGTGGGTATTCAGCGGCAGGTTTGTCAGCAGCCGGCTGAATGTGGCCAACAGAAAAGCAGCCGTTTTGCCGGTACCGGTCTGGGCTTGTCCGGCAACGTCTTGTCCTCTCAACAACAGTGGCAATGTTTCGGCCTGGATTGGTGTGCAGTACTCAAATCCTGCGTCTTCAAGCCCGCGGAGGAGCGTAGTATGCAGGTCAAATTCGGAGAATTTTTTCTGGGTTAAATGGCCGGCGTCTTTCATGTTGCCTTGTTGTTAGTGTGGTGTGCTGTGAACAACCGTGAGCAGCTATCGTCAGCTCGCAGGCTGCTTATTTCCTGAAAATCGGTGTCGCGGCGAGTGGTCTGACCAGGGGTGTTCTTGTTGAATCCCCGGGCGGATTGACAACGATACCGGTTGTAGCTACGGATAGTGCGTAAAATTGCTTCTTGCTTATGGGAGCGGAGTTCTGGTAAAAAGCTGTTATCGGGATTGAATCAGTCGCCTCTGAGAGGCTGAAGGCTGAGTACCCGGCGGGTAGCAAAACGGGGTTAACGCGTGAGTATATCACAGTGTCCCTGCACCCCTTTCCAAGACAAAAAAGTTCTTCCCTTTAATGTAATGACCAGGAGCACAGGTTTTTATGTCCGACAATAACGATATCGTACACGTCACCAATGAATCTTTTGAACAGGAAGTGCTCCAATCGGATATGCCCGTGTTGATTGATTACTGGGCCGAGTGGTGTGGTCCATGCAAGTCCATCGCGCCGGTACTGGAAGAAGTCGCTGGCGAATATCGGGGAAAAATAAAGGTGGCCAAACTGAATGTCGACGACTACGGTGAAAAAGCCGCAGAATATGCCATCCGGTCTATACCTACCCTGATGTTGTTTAAAAACGGAAGCGTTCAGGAAACCCGGGTCGGTGTTCTGTCAAAAGCCCAACTGACCGCCCTGATCGATGAGAACCTTTGATTCAGTAAGTCCACCGGTGCTTCGCTGTTCCGGCTATCTGGACGCGAGACTGGTGATAGTGTTAGATTGAAACCAACAGGCCAAAAGCCTCACCCGCTTACCCCAACACTGCCTTCCAACTGAATTTCCCCGACTCCGGCGGCAAGTACGCAGCCGGGAACCGTCCGACCGAGGCGGTACCACAGCCATATCGGCCAGACCGGCAACCCTGAGATCAGACTAATGTCCTTAAGCCTCACCGAACTGAAAGAGAAAACACCGACTGAACTGGCCGAGGTGGCCCGTTCACTCAAGCTCGACAATGTCACGCGGCTGCGCAAGCAGGACCAGATTTTTGCCATTCTGAAGTCCCAGGCAAAGCGGGGAGAGAAAATCAAGGGTGAAGGAGTGGTGGAAATCCTCCAGGATGGTTTCGGGTTTCTGCGCTCTGCCGGCAGTTCCTACCTTGCAGGTCCCGATGACATCTACGTCTCGCCCAGCCAGATCAGGCGTTTCAGTTTGCGGACGGGTGACACCCTGACCGGCCTGATCCGACCGCCGAAGGATTCCGAGCGCTATTTTGCGTTGCTCAAAGTGGAGACGATCAACTATCAGGCACCCGAGGAAGCCAAGAACAAGATTCTGTTTGAAAACCTGACGCCGCTGCATCCGGACCAACGTATGCGTCTTGAGCAGGAAAAGGGGGAGAACAGCTCTTCGGAGGCACTGACGGCGCGGGTCATCGACCTGGTGTCGCCGATCGGCAAGGGTCAGCGGGGGCTACTGGTGTCGGCACCGAAAACCGGTAAGACGGTCATGCTGCAACAGATCGCCCATTCGATCACAGCGTCGGAACCAGATTGTGTTCTGATGGTCCTGCTGATCGACGAGCGACCGGAAGAGGTTACGGAGATGGAGCGCACCGTCCGCGGTGAAGTCATTTCCTCGACATTTGACGAACCGGCTTCACGCCATGTTCAGGTGTCGGAGATGGTGATCGAAAAAGCCAAGCGGCTGGTAGAGCACAAGAAAGACGTCGTCATTCTGCTCGATTCGATCACCCGCCTGGCCCGGGCCTACAACACGGTGCAGCCGGCATCGGGCAAGGTACTGACCGGTGGTGTGGATGCCAATGCGCTGCAGAAGCCGAAACGTTTTTTCGGTGCCGCGCGAAACATCGAAGAAGGCGGTAGCCTGACCATCATCGCGACGGCCCTCATCGACACTGGCTCAAAGATGGATGACGTGATTTATGAGGAGTTCAAAGGCACCGGTAATATGGAGATTCACCTGGATCGCCGTATTGCTGAAAAACGGGTCTACCCGGCCATGGTCGTCAGCCGGTCCGGAACACGCCGTGAAGAACTCCTGACCGATCCGACGGAACTGCAGAAGATCTGGCTGCTGCTGAAGTTGCTGCATCCGATGGATGATCTGGAGGCAATCGAGTTCCTGCTCGACAAGCTGCGTGCGACCAAGAGCAACGCGGAGTTTTTCAAATCCATGAACCGCTGAGCCGGCTTGCCGGGCGCCGGTGATTGGAATATTATCTCGCCCCCGATTTGTGCTCTGCAATATTCCGGAGATCAGTGCCATGAAGGCTGACATCCACCCTGCCTACGAGACCATTAAGGTCACCTGCCAGTGTGGCAACACGTTCTCGACGCGTTCCACACTGGGCAACGATCTGCACGTTGAGATCTGCTCGGCCTGTCATCCGTTTTATACCGGCCAGCAGAAGATCATCGACACAGCAGGCCGAGTCGGCAAATTCCAGAAGAAGTACGGCAGGTAAACCCCCGCCCCTTCGGCTCTTTGCTTCTCCGACCCGCCGCCGCATCCGGGCGCTCAGGGGGCTGTAGCGGTTCTCGCCTGGCGCGGTTCGCGCTGTGCTTGTTTCTGGCCTTTGGGCCCAGCCCGACCCTGTCTGCTGATACCCGGCAGGTCCAGGTGCGACATGTGGTCGATGGTGATACGCTGGTTCTGGACAGTGGTGAGACGGTCCGCCTCGCAGGGATCAATACACCGGAGCTGGGGCAGAATGGTCAGCCGGACCAGCCGCTGGCCGCGGCGGCGACCCGCGCACTTCGTGGGTTGGTCGGTGCAGGCACCGTGGTGCTCGAGGAGGCGACGGAGCGAGAGGACCGTTATGGACGCACTCTGGCCTCCCTGACGACAGCCGACGGCAGGAGTATCCAGGCCCAGCTGCTTCGCCGAGGTCTCGCCAGTGCGGTTGCCGTGTCTCCCAACGTGCGTTATCTGCAGCGCTATGCTGAAAGCGAGCGCGCTGCACTGGCCGAAAAGAGCGGAATCTGGGGTCTGCCCTACTACCGGCCGCGGCCGGCTACATCAAACGCCGCCGGGCGCGGGGGTTACGCCTTTGTCTACGGCAAGGTCCAGCGCATCGAGATCGGGGACCGTTGGTTTGCGTTCAGTCTGGCCAAACACTTTGTCATCTTGGTTCCGCGTACCGACTGGGTACGCTATTTTGACTACCCCCCCTGCAGTCTGGACCGGTCCCAGATTGCGGTCAGGGGCTGGGTCTCAACCCGGGGTAAGCGCAGCCGGGTCGTCATCAAGCATCCGTTCATGCTCGAGCGCTGCGGCCGCGACCCGGTCGCGCTGTGTCCTGAGCGTACAGCACGTCGAACCCTGCCGGAGGCAGGCGCCGCAGTGCGTTGTGGCTGATGCTGCATAATCAACCATGCGCCAGTGGCTGAAGATCGGCGTCATACGGCAGGAGTGCGTTTGAACATTCAGAGACTGTTGATCCCGGTGGCATTGCTGGTGGCGGCCGCAATGGTCGTTCTGGCGGCCAGTCTGTGGATCCGGCACCAGGGTCGGGAAGCGGAAAACCCGTATGCGCATATTGGCGGTGACTTCACACTGGCCTCGAAAACCGGGCCCGTTTCGCTGTCGTCATTCAATGGCAAGGTCGTACTGCTGTTTTTCGGCTACACCCATTGCCCGGATGTGTGCCCGACTGAGCTCGCGAAAATGCGGGCCGCCTTCGATACGCTGAAAAAAAGAGAAGCGGAACAGGTCTCCGGGATTTTTATCAGCGTGGACACTGACCGGGATACGCCGGAGACGGCGAGTGATTATGCGGCTTTTTTCCACGAACGGATCATCGGGTTGTCGGGCAGTGCCGAGGAGATCTCGGCCGTGGCCAAACGGTACTTCGCCCTGTACCAGAAAGCGCCGGCTGCCAAGGGTGTGTCGGATTACACCGTAGACCACTCGGCGACC
>CAZEKE010000144.1:0-2568 GCA_964512815.1 uncultured Acidiferrobacteraceae bacterium | reverse complement strand
AGGACTCGGAAATGAAAAATGCGTGCGGCATTCTAAACGGCCTGAGTCCGGTTGGCGTGCCCGATTCGAAAGTCGCTGGCAACTGGGACACAATCCCCAGGCGTTTCCGATCAGAATGGCTGCCCACCCGCCAGGGGTTTTACAGGTAGAATCCGGGGCGGAACTCGCCCGGTTTCCGGACCGGAACGCTCAGAGCCCCCAGGCTGACCACGATGACCGATATCAATGACATCCGCCGAATTCTCGGCACCAATACGGTCATAGCCGTCATCGGACTCTCCGCCAACTGGTGGCGACCGAGTTTTTTTGCGGCCAAATACCTTAAGGATCACGGATACCGGATCATCCCGGTCAATCCGAACTACGACGAGATACTGGGCGAGAAGTGCTACCCCAAAGCGGAGGACATCCCAGAGGCGGTGGATGTAGTCGATGTGTTCCAGCGGGCCGAGGTTACGCCGGATATCGCCCGCACTGCTGTAGATATCGGAGCAAAAGTTCTGTGGCTGCAGCTGGGCGTGGTCAACCAGCAGGCAGCGACTATCGCCCTGGAAGCGGGCCTTGAAGTGGTGATGGACCGCTGCATAAAAATCGAACATGCCCGCCTGATGGGCGGACTCAATCTGTTCGGCGTGAAAACAGGCGTGGTTTCCAGCAAACGCCCCAAGTGGCTGGTCTACTGAGATAACTCAATGGCTGACCGGGAATTCGGCTTCGAAACACTGTGCCTGCACGCAGGCCAGTTACCTGACACCACCTCGAGCTCCCGTGCGGTGCCGATCTATCAGACTACATCGTATGTTTTCGATGACACCGACCATGCCGCCAGTCTCTTCAATTTGCAGACGTTCGGCAACGTCTATTCGAGGATGATGAACCCGACCAGTGCGGTGCTCGAAGAGCGTCTGGCGACCCTGGAAAATGGCAGGGCCGGGGTGGTGGTCGGTTCCGGGATGGCGGCGCAGATGGTTACATTGCTCACTTTGCTCGAAGCGGGCGACGAGCTGGTGTCGGCAAGCACGCTTTATGGCGGTACCTATTCCCAGTTTAGTTACACTTTCCAGCGTATGGGGATTACCACTCATTTTGTCGATCCGGATGATCCGCAGAACTTTGCCCGGGCGATTACGCCGCGAACCAAGGCGCTCTATGCCGAAACCATTGGCAATCCTCTGAACAATGTACTCGATATCGCTGCGGTCGCTGATATTGCCCACGATGCCGGGCTGCCTCTGGTGATTGACAGCACATTCGCTACGCCTTACTTGTGCCGGCCCATAGAGCACGGTGCGGATATCGTCGTACACTCAGTCACCAAGTGGATCGGTGGTCACGGTACTTCTATCGGGGGTGCCCTCATCGAATCTGGAAAATTCCCGTGGGACAATGGGAATTTCCCCGGGATGACCGAGCCGTCCAAGGGCTATCACGGTATCCGTTTCTATGAAACGTTCGGTGACTTCGGGTTTACGATGAAGGCACGCATGGAGACTCTGCGTACCATGGGTCCGACCCTGAGTCCTTTCAACTCGTTCCTGTTTCTGCAAGGACTTGAAACCTTACCCTTGCGCATGGATCGACACTGCGATAACGCGATGGCGGTTGCACAGTATCTTCAGGACCATCCCGCTGTGGCATGGGTGAAGTATGCGGGGCTGGCCGACAGTCCCTACCACAACCTGGCGCAGAAATATCTGCCCCGTGGTCCAGGAGGGCTGCTGGCATTCGGTATCAAAGGCGGACAGCAGGCTGGCGTCCGGTTCATCGAAGGAGTGCAGTTTCTCAGTCATCTGGCGAATGTCGGCGACGCCAAAACACTGGTCATTCACCCGGCATCAACCACGCACCGTCAGCTGACTGAGGAAGAACAGCTCACGGCCGGCGTCAGCCCCGACATGATCCGTCTGTCTGTCGGGCTGGAGACGCTGGACGACATTTTGTGGGATATCGACCAGGCGCTGTCAAAGTCACAGGCCTGAGGGTGTAACGGCCCGGCGCGGGCGTCCCCGGGATGCAGTACCCGGTGTTTTCCGGGTACTTCGCGCAAAGATAAAGAGCAGCGCCGGGTGACGCTAACTCGATTCCCGTGCTTTGGCGGACAGCATCCGCCCCAGTGGTTTTCCGCCGACCAGGTGCATGTGCAGGTGATAAACCTCCTGGTTGGCATGAGGTCCGCAGTTCACCAGCAGTCGGTAACCGTCATCGGCGATGCCCTCCTGTTGAGCCAGGTCTCTAGCCACGACGAACATGTGCCCCAGCGTGGCTTCATCGCCTTCAGTCACGTCGTTGACCGTCGCTATAATCTTGTTCGGTATGATCAGAATATGGGTCGGTGCCTGCGGGTTGATGTCCCGGAACGCCGTCACGCGATCATCCTGAAAGACGATGTCTGCAGGTATCTCGCCGGCCACGATCCGGCTGAAGAGTGTGTCTTCACTCATGTCTGGGAAACTCCTGGATTGAAATAGCAGAGCTCTGGATTTTTGCCTGCGGCTGGTCTTTAACCGAATGGGTAGTCAGCGCTGTTGTTCGAAATAGGCACAGATCCCGGCTAGAATTCCGCTCATT
>CAZEKE010000143.1:0-18042 GCA_964512815.1 uncultured Acidiferrobacteraceae bacterium | reverse complement strand
GTGCTGGCCAAGGCGGAGCGACTGCTTGGGCTCGATATCCCGGCAATTGCGCTTTTTCCGGTGATCAGTGCCGATCACAAGACGCCTGATGCAGAAGAAGCCTACAACCCGGACGGATTGATACCAAAAACGGTCCGGGTTCTGCGTGAACACCTGCCAGACCTCGGCGTGATCACGGATGTGGCGCTTGATCCCTATACCAGCCATGGCCAAGACGGTCTGATTGATGACAGAGGCTATGTAGTCAACGACGCGACTGTTGAAATCCTGGTCCGGCAGGCGCTTTGTCATGCCGATGCGGGTGCTCAAATCGTCGCTCCATCCGACATGATGGACGGACGAATCGGTGCAATTCGCAAGGCGTTTGAAAGCAACGGTCACGTCAATACGAGAATCCTTGCCTATTCCGCCAAATATGCATCGGGGTTTTATGGCCCGTTTCGAGATGCTATCGGATCTGCCGGCAATCTGGCCGGAGCCGACAAATTTTCCTACCAGGTAGACCCGGGGAATTCCGATGAGGCCCTCCGAGAGGTCGAACTCGATATCGCAGAAGGGGCCGACATGGTGATGGTCAAGCCCGCCATGCCCTACCTGGATATCGTCAGCCGGGTGAAACGGGAACTAGGTGTGCCGACGTTTGTTTACCAAGTTAGCGGCGAATACGCCATGTTGTCGGCGGCCATCGCAAATGGCTGGCTGGATCGTCGCCAGGTCGTTTCCGAGGCGTTGTTGGGTTTCAAGCGTGCCGGCGCAGATGCTATTCTGACGTACTTCGCCGAAGAGGTGGCCGGCTGGCTGGGAGAAAACTGACCAAAAGCCTTCAGCCTCGCCCAAGGTGTCCTCACGTTGGCCATGGAGAAGGCCCGCACTCGTGAAAAGTCAAGACACCACATCCCCGATGGCTGACTTCGGTTTTACTAATGTGGCGCAAGAGGAGAAAGCGCCGCTCGTTGCCGATGTCTTTCGGTCAGTTGCTCGTCGCTATGACCTGATGAATGATCTGATGTCGATGGGTGGGCACCGACTGTGGAAAGATTTTCTGATCAGTCGCAGTGCCATCCGTTCGGGTCAACGGGTCCTAGACGTTGCAGCAGGAACGGGCGATCTGACCCGCCGGTTCGCCGCCCAGGTCGGTGAGCAGGGGCGTGTGGTCGCGATCGACATCAACCCACAGATGCTGGGTTTAGGGCGTTCCAGACTGGTGGATGCCGGCGTTGCCGGTAACGTGGATTATCTGATCGGCGACGCCGAGAACTTACCTTTAAAAACCCGCCAGTTCGACTGCGTCTCCATCGCGTTCGGTTTGCGCAATGTCACCCGAATCACGCTGGCCCTTGAATCGATGGTCAGTATGCTTCGCCCCGGCGGCCGCCTGCTGGTGCTAGAGTTCTCGCAACCGCGGGCCGAATTGCTAGCACGGTGTTACGATTTTTACTCTTTCAATGTCATACCCCGCCTCGGAAAACTGATTGCCGGGGATGAGGGGAGCTATCGCTATCTGATTGAATCAATCCGTCGTCACCCCGACCCGCAAACCCTGAAAGATATGATGCACGATTCCGGTCTGGACGACGTGGGTTACCACAGTCTCTGCGGCGGGATCGTCGTGCTGCATTGCGGATTCAGATACTGATCTGATTCGAACAGGGCCCGGGGTAATGATCGAAGAAATTCTGGAGCGCTCTATAAACCGGGCTCTTGCCCTGGATGCGGTGTCTCCGGAAAAAATGCAGCGGTTGGCGGGCAAGATAATTGCACTTGAGATCGAGGACCTGGATCAGGTAATTCACCTCGTACCGGACAAAGATGGCGTGCAGGCCAGACAACCGTCAGAACAATCCCCGGACGTCGCCATCAGCGGCCGGTTTGCCGACTATCTGCGAGGCGCAGCAGCAACACTGCGAAACTCATCACAGCCTGATTCCACACTGCGCATCAGCGGCGATCCGGAAACCTTAGAACAACTCAGAGCGGTTCTTGTCTCACTGGACCTGGAAGAAGCGGTGTCTCAGATCGTAGGGGATACAGCGGCGAGAAAATTGGTGACTGGCTTGAGAGACATCACCGGCTGGCTAAACCAGGCGGGTGATTCCATTGCGGAGAATATCGGGGAAGTTCTGAAAGAGGAGAAACTCCTGCTGGCGACCGGCCCAAGGCATGAGCGGTTTCTGAATGATGCCGCCCGGCTTCAGGAGAGTACGGACCGTCTGGAAGAACGTGTGAACAGGCTTGAACGTCGGACAACCGGAGACTGACGATTGGTCGTAGGCTGGCGACAGAAGGGACGGCTGTTTCAAATCGTGCGGATCTTTGTGCGACACGGTCTGGACGAGTTTGTCACGACACTGCATCTGTTCAGAACGTACCGCTGGCTGCTGTTCCTGCTACCGGGATACTGGTCACGCAAACTGGATAAATCGCGCGGTCAGAGGTTGCGGGAAGCGCTTGAAGAGCTCGGACCGATCTTCGTGAAATTTGGTCAGTTGTTGTCTACCCGCCCGGATTTGATTCCCGAGGATATCGCCGTCGAGCTCACCCGGCTCCAGGATGACGTCGAGCCTTTCCCGAGCGACGAGGCCCGGGCAGTGATCGAGCTGGCCTACGGCGTCGGGCTCGAGGAACACCTGGCTGACTTTGATGACCAGCCTATAGCGTCAGCATCCGTTGCCCAGGTGCATTCAGCGAAGCTTGGCGATGGAACTGAAGTGGTCGTCAAAGTGTTGCGGCCGGGCATCAAAAACGTGATCGACGAGGACCTGGGTCTGCTCTATGCGCTGGCCCATCTGGCGGACAAGCATTGGTCAGAAGGCAAACGCCTGCGTCCGGTCGAGATCGTCGAGGAGTACCACAAGACCATCTATGACGAGATGGACCTGATGCGTGAAGCTGCAAATGCGACCCAGCTGAGACACAATTTCCCTGACTCTGACCTCATCTATGTTCCGCGGGTTTATTGGGAGCACACCCGGCGCGACGTTATGGTGATGGAGCGGGTCAGAGGCATCCCTGTTCGCGATGTCGACGCCATCCGGAATGCCGGAGTCGACATGAAACAGCTGGCACACAATGGGGTTGAGATTTTTTTCACCCAGGCGTTCCGCGATGGCTTCTTTCACGCAGACATGCATCCGGGAAACATATTTGTCGGTCCTGATGGACAATACCGGGCCGTTGATTTCGGCATCATGGGCATTCTGAACGACTCGGACAAGCGCTATCTTGCCGAGAATTTTCTCGCATTTTTCAACCGTGATTACCGGGCGGTTGCACAAGCACATATCCGGGCCGGCTGGGTGCCTCCGGATACCCCTACCGAAGAGTTCGAATCGGCGGTCCGAACCGTATGTGAGCCGATCTTTGCCAAGCCGATCAGCGAAATTTCATTCGGCCGGCTCGTAATAAGACTTTTCCAGGTGGCCCGACGTTTCAATATGCCCATTCAGCCGCAGCTGATCCTGTTGCAGAAAACACTACTGAACATCGAAGGGTTGGGTCGGCAGCTGTACCCGCAGCTGGACCTGTGGGAAACGGCCAAGCCTTTTCTGGAACGCTGGATGCGGGATCAGATCGGTCCGAGCGCGCTGCTGCGTGACCTCCGTCAGCAGTGGCCACAGATTGCGCCGTTGTTGCCAGAGTTGCCTGCTCTGGTTCATGGGGCGTTACGCCGGCTGCACCATGAACAACGAAGGGACAGGATATCGACCGAAGAGATTGACCGTTTGCGCCAGGAGTTCACGGCCAGTGAGCGTCGTTTTGCCGGTACCGTGTTGGGGTGTGTTCTGCTATTGCTTGCACCAATTTTTGCAGTCTTGCCGGAACTTGCGGCCCCACTGGACTTGAACTGGCTCAGTGGCCTGGTCGGTGCCTGTGGGGGGCTGCTGGTCGTATTCAGCTGGTTTTCCGGAACGCGGCGGCGGGCGTTGACCACACCGAGAAACCGTTCGGTCAGGCCGTGAATCTGAGTCGTCTGCAAAAACCTGAGGAAAACACTTGGTTATTGGCCCGTTAATCCTTATAATTTTACTCAGGAATTCAACATTTAATTTTTTCGACATTGATTCAATCAGATAGCGTTGCCAGCAGCCTGCAAGCCGGGTCCTGTCAGGCAATACACCACTGACCGGTGAGGGGGAATTCATGCGTTTGACTACCAAAGGTCGTTATGCCGTAACCGCCATGCTGGACCTTGCACTCAATCAGGGCAGGCGCCCAGTTACGTTGCAGGACATTGCCGTCAATCAGGAGATCTCGCTGTCGTACCTGGAACAACTGTTCGCCAAGCTACGCCGCGACGGGTTGGTCAAGGGGACCCGGGGTCCGGGCGGAGGCTACCGACTGGCCAAGGGCGCGGATCAGATCTCGATCGCAACAATCATTGCTGCAGTAGACGAAAAAGCCGACATGACCCGGTGCGGTGGCGAGGCCAACTGTCAGGACGGCGAAAAGTGCCTGACCCATGAACTGTGGGCCGAACTCAGCCTCGAAATTTACCGGTTTCTGGACGGCATCACGCTGGATAACATGGTTCGTAGGCCGGAGGTACAGGCTGTGGCAGAGCGCCAGGAATCGAACCGTAAAAGCCTGGCAGCAGGTTCCCTGCAGTCAATCGTTGTCGATTCCGACCGGTTGACCAGCGTGATCCGATGCTGATCGGGGTGACCGAGATCGAAGAGGACATGTCTTGCCTCGCTCGTCTATAACGCGTAACTCTAAGGAAACCGATTGAAATGAGTTCATCAGCGACCGAAATCAGTGACCTGATCGGACGGGAATACAAGGAAGGATTCGTCACCGAAATCGAGGCGGATACCCTGCCACCTGGACTCGATGAAGGGGTGATCCGCCGACTCTCGGCCAAGAAAAATGAGCCCAAATTCATGCTGGATTGGCGGTTGGACGCTTTTCGCCGCTGGCAGGAAATGGAGGAGCCTGGTTGGGCCCATGTCAATTACCCGCCGGTGGAATTCCAGAACATCAGCTACTACTCCGCCCCACGTAGTCAGGCAGACGGCCCGCAGAGCCTCGATGAGGTGGACCCCAAACTCCTGGAGACCTACAACAAGCTCGGCATTCCGCTGGAAGAGCAGAAATTTCTGGCGGGGGTGGCAGTGGATGCGGTATTCGACAGCGTGTCGGTAGCGACGACTTTCAAAAGTAAGCTTGCCGAAGCGGGAGTGATCTTCTGTCCATTTTCCGAGGCCGTGCAGGAGCATCCGGAACTGGTGCGCCGCTATCTGGGAACGGTCGTGCCCAGCGGCGATAACTTTTATGCCGCACTGAATTCAGCTGTTTTCAGCGATGGCTCGTTCGTTTACATCCCCAAGGGTGTGCGTTGCCCGATGGAGCTGTCGACGTACTTCAGGATCAATGCGTTGAATACGGGCCAGTTCGAACGGACCCTGATCGTTGCTGACGAAGGCAGTTATGTGAGTTATCTCGAGGGATGTACGGCGCCGATGCGTGACGAGAACCAGCTACACGCCGCCGTGGTCGAACTGGTGGCCATGGAGGGCGCCCAGATCAAGTACTCGACCGTTCAGAACTGGTACCCCGGTGATGAGGAAGGACGAGGTGGCATCTACAACTTTGTCACCAAGCGCGGGGCTTGTCGGGGTGACGATGCCAAGATCTCATGGACCCAGGTCGAGACCGGTTCGGCGATCACCTGGAAATATCCGAGCGTGCTGCTCGAAGGTGATCGAACGGTCGGAGAATTCTACTCTGTTGCGCTGACCAACAACTTTCAGCAGGCCGACACCGGAACCAAGATGGTTCACATCGGCCGGGACACCAGCAGCACCATTCTCTCCAAGGGCATTTCGGCAGGTCGTGGTCAGAACGCTTATCGCGGCCTGGTCAAGGTGCTCAAGGGTGCGGAAAATGCGCGCAACTATTCCCAGTGTGATTCGCTTCTGATGGGTGATCGGTGCGGCGCACATACTTATCCTTATCTGGAGGTCAAAAATCCGACTGCGATTGTCGAGCACGAGGCAACTACATCAAAGATCGGGGAAGACCAGTTGTTTTACTGCCGTCAACGGGGACTGTCGGAAGAGGACGCGGTCTCGATGATTGTTAACGGTTTCTGCAAGGAAGTATTCAAGGAACTGCCGATGGAGTTTGCGGTGGAGGCGCAAGCTTTACTGGGTATCAGCCTGGAGGGTGCGGTCGGTTGATCGAGAAGACAGCGGTGAAATCACCAATCGATAGCGGGAGTAAAACAAGTGCTGAGTGTTAACAATCTCAATTCTGCGGTCGCTGGCGAACCGATTCTTAAAGGGCTCAGCCTTCAGGTCAACGAGGGCGAGGTCCACGCGATTATGGGGCCTAACGGCGCAGGTAAGAGCACTCTGGCGAGCATCATCGCGGGTCGCGACGGTTACGATGTCCTTTCCGGTTCTATCGTTTACGATGGTCAAGACCTGCTGGAACTCCCGCCAGAGGAACGGGCCAGACAGGGCATTTTTCTCGCTTTTCAATACCCAGTCGAAATTCCGGGCGTCAACAATGTCTACATGCTCAAGGCGGCGATCAATGCCATCCGCAAGTACCGCGGCGAAGACGAACTTGACGCCATAGAATTTCTGAAGCTGGTCCGCGAGAAGCTCAAACTGGTCGAGATGAAGGAGGAATTCCTCCACCGACCGGTCAACGTGGGATTTTCAGGAGGTGAGAAGAAGCGCAACGAGATTCTGCAGATGGCGCTGCTCGAACCGCGCCTTGCGATTCTGGATGAGACCGATTCGGGATTGGACATCGATGCGCTGAAAGTCGTCGCCTCGGGTGTGAACGAACTGCGTCGCAGCGACCGGGCTATCGTGGTAGTCACCCATTACCAGCGGTTGCTGAACTTCATCGTTCCCGATTACGTCCACGTACTGGCCGGCGGTCGGGTGCTTAAATCCGGTGGCAAGGAGCTGGCACTGGAACTTGAAGAACGCGGATACGGCTGGGTCGAGCAGTCGGCCGCACCGGACGCGGTAGTCTCGGCCTGACGGAATGAGTGAGGCTGTTTCAACTGCCGGGGACTATCTGGCGGCACAGCAGTTAGCTGAACTGCCGGCTGCAGGGACCACCTGGCTGGACAACAGGCGCAGTCAGGCCAGATCGTTGCTCGAAGGCGTCGGGTTGCCGACGACCCGCCAGGAAGACTGGAAGTACACCAACATCCGGCCTATTACCCGGAAGACGTTCCATCCAGTCTCAGCGTCTTGTGGATGGCATGATCGAGATCACCTGGAAAGCGTAAAACTACCAGGGTTGGACAGTCACCGGCTGGTTTTTGCCGACGGCATCCTGGTACGGGAACTGTCAAGCTGTGAAGAATTGCCCGCGGGAGTCACCGTGGCCAGTGTGGCTGACGTCCTGCGTGCGGACGACGCAAGGCTGGAAAAGCTGCTGGGCTCGGCTCTGCCATCGTCGCCCCATGGGTTTACAGCCATGAACTCGTCTTTTGTGGTCGACGGGGCATATCTGGATATCGGGCCCGGTACGGTGCTGGACAAGCCGGTCGAGCTGCTGTTCATCTGCGCCTGTGCCGGCGAAGGCCGACTGGGTATGCCGCGCAATCTGATTGTCGGCCGGCCAGGGAGCCGGGCCAGCGTGATCGAGCGCTACCTGTCTGTGGATGAGACTCGCTCACTGACTAACGCGGTCAGCGAAGTGATCCTCGAAGAAGGTGCCCAGCTGTCTCATCATCGGATCACCGATGAGAGTTCGCGCAGCTTCCACGTGGGTGGCCTTTTTGCCACTCTCGACGGCGACAGCCGACTCGATGCCTGCTCGGTGACATTGGGCGGCTCGCTGGTCCGCAACGACGTGCTGGTCCATCTGGAGGCTCCGGGTGCTGCAGTCGATCTTGCGGGTCTATATCTCGCCCGCGGGCGCGGCCATATCGACAACCACACCCACGTCGTGCACAACAGCCCCGGCGCCAGAAGCCGTGAACTGTACAAGGGGGTTCTCAATGACCGCTCAAGGGCGGTCTTTCACGGCCGGATCACGGTACAGGCTGGCGCGCAACAGACTGCTTCCGAACAAAGCAACCAGAACCTGCTGCTGTCGCGGGATGCTGAGGTGGACACCAAGCCCCAACTCGAGATCTATGCTGATGATGTCTAGTGCAGTCACGGTGCGACGGTCGGTCAGCTGGACGAGATGGCGGTCTTCTACCTGCGTTCCCGGGGTATGGGTGAGAGCGAGGCCCGCCGGATGCTCACGCAGGCCTTTGTCGGCGACATTCTGGAACGCATCAATCTCGAAAGCCTCCGGTCGCATCTCGATCAGTGCGTGAGCCAGAGGCTCTCGAGCGGGGACCAGATCGACCCATGAATCCAGCGCAGACTCACCCCGCGTCGACGCTGTGTCCGCTGGATGTCGAATCAGTTCGAGGGGATTTTCCGGCCCTGCATCAGACGGTCAATGGTCGGCCGCTGGTTTATCTTGATAGTGGTGCCAGCGCACAGAAGCCGGAGCTGGTGATCGATGCGATGCAGGCCTACGAGCGAGATGATCACGCCAATGTGCACCGCGGTGTCCATACACTGAGCCAGCGCGCAACCGATGCCTTCGAGGGCGCGCGAGAGAAAGTCCGCCGTTTCCTGAATGCCGGGTCGGTTAAGGAAATTGTCTTCACTCGCGGAACCACCGAGGCCATCAACCTTGTGGCCCAGAGCTATGGTCGAACACGGCTTGGGTCATCGGACGAAGTGCTGGTCTCGGAGATGGAACATCATGCCAATATCGTTCCATGGCAGCTGCTGTGTGAGCAGACCGGTGCCACACTCAAGGTTGTGCCGTTTGATGATAATGGCGAACTCGTCATGGCGAAGTTTGAAGAACTGCTGTCCAGCCGAACCCGGATCGTCGCCATCACCCATGTGTCCAACACCCTGGGGACGGTCAATCCGGTACAACCCATCGTCCGTATGGCGCACGCAGCCGGTGCGGTGGTTCTGATTGACGGTGCACAGGCTGTACCGCACAGCGCGATCGACCTGCAGGTACTGGACTGCGATTTTTATGCCTTTTCAGGTCATAAACTCTATGGACCGACCGGCATGGGCGTGCTCTACGGAAAAGAAGCGTTGCTGGATGCGATGCCCCCCTGGCAGGGCGGTGGTGACATGATTAAGACGGTGCGGTTCTCGGGTACGACCTACAACGACCTGCCGTACAAGTTTGAGGCAGGGACCCCGCACATCGCGGGTGCTATCGGATTGGGCGCCGCCATCGATTATGTCTCCGAGCTGGGTATGGATCGCATCGAGGCGCATGTCCATGGACTACTGGACTTTGCAACAGCCCGGGCTGAACAGGTATCGGGCATGCGGATCTTCGGCAGTGTACCGGGAAAAGCTGGCATCCTGTCGTTCGAATTCCAGGGCATTCATGCCCATGATCTTGGCACGATCCTCGATCACGAAGGCGTGGCGATCCGGACGGGTCACCACTGTGCAATGCCGGTCATGGAGCATTATGCTGTGCCGGCCACGGCCCGGGCGACCTTTGCTCTGTACAACACTATGGCGGAAATCGATTCGTTGTATGCCGCCATCGACAAGGCCAGGGAAATCTTCCGAACATGAGTGATTTGCGTCATCTTTATCAGGAGGTCATCTTTGATCACAACCGCAGCCCGCGTAATTATGGCGAGCTGGCAACATCGAATCGGCGAGCCGAGGGCTACAATCCGTTGTGCGGTGACCACGTTGTCGTCGTACTACGCCTGACAGACGATGGCGTCATTGAAGACCTACGTTTTCAGGGCCGGGGTTGTGCCATTTCGACAGCCTCGGCCTCGATCATGACCGAAACAATTAAGGGTTTGACGGTCAAAGAGGTCGATGACTATTTCGAAGCGTTTCATCGACTGGCACAGGGCAAAAATCCGGAAGCCGGTCTTGAACTGACCAAGCTGGAGGTGCTCTCGGGTGTCCGGGACTACCCCAGCCGGGTCAAATGCGCGACTCTAGCCTGGCACACAGTGCGTTCGGCATTACACGAGACCGGCAAAACCGCTACGACCGAATAACCCTCTAGGGATAAACCAGATGAATATGAAGAAGGATTACGACAGATTTGTTGACAAATTCCTGTCCGATGATGCTTCAGTGGACGACAACATGGAAGATCGAGATCCCGAGAAATCAGCACTCGAGAACCCGTCTGATTCCGTTACCGGTACGCCTGACCCGGACGCCACGCCACCGGCTGCGGCGTTAGGACAGAACTCGCCTTCCACAACGGCTGGTGAAGACACCCCAGGTCCGGAGCCAGACAACGCAGACTCAGGTCCGCAAGTCAGCGGCGGTGGTGACCCGGAGCTGCGCGGCCACGTCATCGCAGCAATCAGGGAGGTCTACGACCCGGAGATTCCGCTCAACATTTACGATCTCGGTTTGATCTACCGGGTCGACTTAGAGTCAGACAGCGGCGTAACTATCGACATGACTCTGACTTCGCCGCACTGCCCGGTGGCAGAAAGCCTGCCGGGTGAAGTGGAAAATGCTGTCCGGGCTGTTGAGGGAATCACCGACGTGCAGCTTGAACTGGTTTGGGATCCTCCCTGGGACATGGATCGAATGGGCGAAGCCGCTCGCCTGGAACTCGGTCTGATGTGACTGTTCATGAGTGACTGGATCAGGGTCGGCGCGACCGAGGACTTCAAACCTGGCGAAGCCCGGGTCGTCGAGGTAGATGATACGGACATTGCCCTGTTTAATCTGGACGGCGAATTCTATGCACTTGAGGATGTCTGTACCCATGACGGTGCCGAGATTGCGTCAGGCTGTATCCTCGGTGATGTGATTGAGTGCCCCCGCCACGGCGCACAATTCAGTATTCGCACGGGAGAAGTGCTGACGCCACCGGCTTACGAACCCCTGCATGTTTTCCCGGTCGACGTCAGAGACGGTCTGGTCCTCATTCGGGATGACCGCTGGGATTAGCAGTCCCGGTCTGGCGTTCCGATTCCGGACCATCTTTCCGTTGTCCGCAGGACCTACCGGCCGCTTCAATGATTGCGCCGGATTCGGCGCCGCCCGGTTTCGATTGCCACAAGAATCGGCAGCGTGATCACCAGTTCCCATCCGATGGCCAAAACATTTGCCATCGAGAAGACTTCAACCAGGAATCCAGTGGGGCCGATACCCTCAGCGCCGTGCTGAATGTTCTGAAAAATCGTCACTGGTGAGATGAAATGAATATCACTGAGTGGCCAGAATACAGGTATGCCGATGGGCGTGCCGAGGTCGACGGTCAGCCAGTCACCGAGCAGGTGGCTTGCGTATGCCAGAAATGCCACGCCACCCAGGCGAATGCTGATGCCGGTCGATCGGCGGAAACCGAGAACAACGGCGCTTGAGAAGAGCAGCGCACCAGTCAGAGAATGCGAGGCACCGTGGTGGTACCGGTTGGGTTCGCCGACGAGCATTCCGGGGATGAAGTCCAGATCGGGCGCCCAGCAGGCGGTCACGATGACGAGCCAAAAGAGAGCCGGCGGGGGGTCGGTAGAGCACTTTCGAAGACCTGTGCAGGACAGGGCGAGCAGCAGATGTCCAACCGGGCTAGCCATTGCACTAAATCCCCCAAAAGACACCGGTTGCTGCAAGCAGTCACTGCCCCGCTTCGTTCAAGCGTGGCGAATCGCTGCCCGCGGGCCCGAATGAACACCAGAATCAGCGTATTATCCCATTTTGAAGTCGGTCCGGATTTAGGGATAATCCGCGCCCCGTTGAAAATTCCAAAGAGAGGGCACTGATCAGGCTGTGGGGGTCAGGAACATTTCGATGCCAGCAAAACTTTATATCAAAACCTTCGGCTGCCAGATGAACGATTATGACTCCAGGCGTATCGCGCATCTGCTCGGCGAGTCGCACGGCATGGTGTTGACCGACAACGCGAACGACGCGGATATGCTGCTGCTGAACACCTGCTCGGTTCGTCAGAAAGCCCAGGAAAAAGTCTTCTCGCAACTCGGCCGTTGGCGCGAATGGAAAGAATCCCGACCGGGGCTGATGATCGGAGTCGGGGGATGTGTTGCGAGCCAAGAAGGAGAGGCCATCCTCCAGCGTGCTCCTTATGTCGACTTTGTGTTCGGGCCGCAGACCTATCACCGTTTACCAGCGATGGTGAATCAGCTGCTGTCGACAAGGCAGGGGGTCGTCGACATCAGTTTTCCAGAAATTGAGAAATTCGACCGTCTGCCTGCACCTCGGGCAGAGGGCGCCAGGGCCCTGGTATCGGTCATGGAGGGTTGCAGCAAGTACTGCAGTTTCTGTGTCGTTCCCTATACACGGGGTGAGGAATTCAGCCGGCCTTTCGACGATGTGATTACCGAGATCTACGAACTGGCAGAACAGGGTGTACGCGAAGTCACCCTGCTTGGGCAGAACGTCAATGCCTATTCGGGCGCACGTCATGGCGGCGGCGTGGTCAACTTTGCGGAACTGATCCATTACGCCGCGGCTATCGAGGGTGTCGATCGTTTGCGTTATACGACCTCTCACCCTATAGACTTCGACCAGGCGCTGATTGAGGTTTATGCGGAGGTTCCGGAACTGGTCAGTCACCTGCACCTTCCGGTGCAAAGCGGTTCGGACCGGATCCTGTCGCTGATGAAAAGAGGTTACGACGTGGCCGAGTACGAGGACATCGTTCGGCGTGTGCGGCAACGGCGTTGCGATCTTGTGCTCTCATCGGATTTCATCATCGGTTTTCCGGGTGAGACTGATGATGATTTTGAGGAAACCATGGCGCTGATCGAACGAACCGGTTTCGACCAGTCTTTCAGCTTTGTCTACAGCCCAAGGCCTGGTACGCCGGCAGCGCTCTTACCCGACGAGGTTCCCGGCGAGGTCAAGCAGTCCCGCCTGTCACGACTCCAGGCGCGGATCAACGAGATGTCTGCCGAGATCAGCGAGAAGATGGTCGGCACCGTCCAGCGGGTGCTGGTTGAAGGACCATCCCGCCGCCAGCCGGCACAGATGAGTGGCCGTACAGACAATAATCGGGTAGTCAACTTCTGTGGTGTCAACGGGTTGCGCAACTATTTCGTCGACGTCAGGATCACTGAGGCATTGCCTAATTCACTACGCGGGAAGCTGGTTTCAGATGATGACGCGAACTCTGATATGATCGGTGGCGATTCAACTGCGGTACATGGGACGGCTTGAAAAATATCACAACGCCTTCGACTTTCGACCTGATCCCGGAAGACAACCAGCGCCTGGCAGGTCTGTGCGGCGAATACAACACCAACCTCCGGCAGGTGGAGGCGCGTTTCGGGGTAAAGATTTCTCACCGTGGTCACCTGTTCTGCATTGATGGCCGGTCCAGCGATGTCGAGCAGGCAGAAACTGTACTGCGGACCCTCTACCGGGACACCAAGGACGGGGCGGTGCTGACACCGGACCAGGTTCATCTCGCGATATCTCAGATTCCGAATGATCACACCGGCCCCGAGCCCGGCCCGGATGAAGTGGTTATTCGGTTGCGTAAAACCACGATCCGTGGAAAGAACGCCAATCAACGTGCCTACTTGCGCAACATCCTGACCCATGATCTGAATTTTGGCATCGGCCCCGCCGGAACAGGAAAGACCTATCTGGCCGTAGCCTGTGCAGTACAAGCCCTGGCAGATAAGGACGTCGGGCGCATCGTGCTGGCCCGACCCGCTGTAGAGGCAGGGGAGCGACTTGGCTTTCTACCCGGAGACATCGGTCAGAAAGTCGACCCCTATCTGCGACCGCTTTATGACGCACTCTACGAGATGCTGGGATTCGAGCGTGTCGGAAAGCTCATAGAACGCGGCATTATCGAACTCGCCCCGCTCGCCTATATGCGAGGCCGAACTCTGAATGAAGCATTTGTGATTCTTGATGAAGCACAGAACACGACAATCGGCCAGATGAAAATGTTTCTGACCCGTATCGGTTTCGGCTCAAGAGTGGTCATCAATGGTGACGTGACCCAGATAGACCTGCCCAAGGGTACTCGGTCGGGACTCACCCATGCCGGTTCTGTACTGTCACGCGTTGAAGGTGTCAGTATGACCGAGTTCAATTCGCGGGACGTCGTTCGTCATCCGCTGGTCCAGAGGATCGTGGAAGCTTACGGTGCGGCAGATGCCGGGGCGTCCGAAGAGTCGTGAATGTCGAAGTCCAGCTGGCCGTTCAGGACAGCGCCGTACCGGAAACACCTGCGATCCTGTTATGGATCGACACTACCTTTCAGGCTGTCCCTCATCACTTGAGCGAAATCACCGTGCGCGTGGTCGGCAAGAGTGAAATGCGGAGTCTCAATTCGCGCTTCAGGGGGCAAGGAAAGTCGACCAATGTGCTTTCGTTTCCCAGCGTAAGGACGCCCGACATCGCGTCCGGTGTTTCGGGGGACATTGCTATCTGCGCTGCGGTGGTCAGGTCTGAAGCCGCCGAACAGCACAAGACCCTGGAAGCGCACTGGGCACACATGACCGTACACGCTGTCTTGCACCTGTGTGGTTATGATCATACCAACGAAGTCGATGCCGGGATTATGGAAACACTGGAGGCCGAGGTTCTCGATAAACTGGGTTTTACTGACCCCTATACGGTTTCCTGAGTGCGCTCATAGCGGATATTGAAAAAATGCTGCCTGGACAGAACGACCTGATCAACAGACTGCGTTACGTTTTGAGGGGAACGCCGTTCACCCGCGAGCAATTGTTCAATATTCTTCGTGGTGCGAGGCAACGGGAACTGTTGGATGACGACACTTTGCAGATGATGGAGCGGGCGACCGTGGTCAGTGACCTGCAGGTCGATCAGGTCATGGTCGCCAGAGCACAGATGGTTACCGTCGATTCCAGCCACACGCTGGACCAGATGCTGCCGGTGATCATCGATTCTGCGCATTCCAGGTTTCCAGTGACAGGTGGTGATCGGGATACCGTGCTGGGTATTCTCCTGGCAAAAGATCTGTTGCGGCATTTACGCGAGGATGGAAGTCCGAACCTGCCCTGGGACCGGTTGCTGCGTCCTGCCGTTTTCATTCCAGAGAGCAAGCGCCTGAACGTTCTGCTACAGGAGTTCCGGGCCAGCCGAAACCATATGGCGGTCGTGGTGGATGAGTATGGCGGTGTCATCGGACTGGTCACTATTGAGGATGTACTTGAACAGATTGTCGGCGAGATAGAAGATGAACACGATGTGGATGAAGGGGCCAGTATGGTACTGCGCCGTGGTACCGATCATTGTGTAGTCAAGGCAAAAATGCCGATCAGCAGTTTCAATCAGCTGTTTGAGGCCACGCTGGACCAACTGGAATTTGACACTCTCGGCGGTCTGGTGACCGCCAAACTGGGCCACCTGCCGACGCGTGGTGAAACAGTCGAGTTGCCGGGACTCAGGATCGAAGTTTTGAGCGCTGACATCCGCCGGCCGCGGCTGTTGCGGATCACAAGGGTCCAGGTGGCTTGAACCGCCCACAGATCGTGGTCCCGGTCCAAAGATGAAACATCGGTGCCTGGTGCACCGAATCGGTCCGCCAACACTGGCCCTGGCCGCCGGGGCGCTCTTTCCGCTGGGCTTCGCGCCCTTCGACTATGTCCTGGTCGCCCCACTCTCCCTGGGCGTGCTGTTCATCCTGTGGTTGTCTGTCGGGGTTTTAGGCGCTGCGCTATTGGGGTTTTGTTTTGGGATCGGTTTGTTCGGTGTGGGGGTGTCGTGGGTCTATATCAGCCTGCACAGCTTCGGCGGCATGCCGCCCCAACTTGCCGCTTTTCTGGTGGTCGGATTTATCTTGATCATGTCGGTGTATCCTGCTGCAGCCGGCGTGATTCAAGCTGCGGGTAAGCGGCGTTCTCCGGCGCTTCGAATGCTGGTATTGATGCCCGCCTGCTGGGTTCTGTGTGAATGGTTGCGCGGTGTAGTGTTGAGTGGTTTCCCCTGGCTCTATCTGGGATACGGCACGATCGACACACCGCTCGCTGTACTCGCGCCGTTCGGTGGGGTGCTCGCTGGCAGTTGGGCGGCGGCGATAGGTGGTACGGCTCTCGTTATGCTGGTAACGGGCCCAGGTCACGACCGTCTGGCGGGACTCGCCGCCATCCTTGCGGGCGTTTTTCTGGTTCTGGTCCTTGGCCGCTCAGAGTGGGTGACCCCGGCCGGGCAACCGATTCGGGTTACGGTCATTCAGAACAACGTACCACTGAATGAGAAATGGTCCCCCAATGCTGTTAAATCGATCGTTGGAGAGTATCTCGCTGCCAGCCGCGATGCGCCGGCTGCTGACCTGCTGATCTGGCCGGAAGCGGCACTGCCGCTGTATCTCGATGAGATTCATAACGACGACCTGATGCAGCTCAGGCGCTTTCCGGCCGATGTCCTGCTGGGCGTTCTGGAACGCCGGCAGATCAAGGACAAGATCGTCCAGTACAACAGTGCGCTTGGACTGGGTGACCGCGATATGCTGTACCGCAAACAACAGCTGGTGCCATTCGGCGAGTACCTGCCTTTTCGCGGGCTGTTCGGTTGGGTGTTGAATTATCTACAGATTCCGATGTCGGACTTCACTGCCTGGCCGGACATACAGTTGCCCATGCCGCTTGCCGGTCAAAAGGTGGCGGTGTCCATCTGTTATGAGGACGCTTTCCCCGCTGTCATACGCCGGTCGCTGCCTGCAGCCACAGTGCTGGTGAATCTCAGCGAAGACGCGTGGTTTGGCAATTCTCTGGCACCACATCAGCGACTGCAGATGGCGCGCATGCGGGCGCTAGAAAGTGCCCGCCCGCTGATACGTGCCAGCAATAACGGTCTGTCGGCGCTGATTTTGGCCGATGGCCGGGTATTGAAGAGCGCGCCGCAGTTTCAGCAGCACGTGCTGCACGGTCTTGTTGACCCGATGACAGGGGAGACCCCGTTTGTCCGTTTCGGTAGCCTGCCAGTCCTGGTGTTTGCGCTGCTGGTTGTCGTCTTGGCAAGTGCTCCCTGGACCCGCCGTATGCGCTGATCCGTTCTTGCCGCCACCCGCTCGGACACCATAGGTGGGACGCTCTGCAGTGCTAAACTGCTGTCATGGAATTCCGGCTTGATGACAAACTGGTTGTGGCTATCTCGTCCCGGGCACTGTTCGATCTAGAGGATGGTCACCGGGTGTTTTCCGAGCAGGGGGTGGATGCGTACTGCCGCTACCAGATGACTCACGAGAACGAGGTCCTGGAGCCCGGCGTGGCCTTCGGATTGGTTCGCAAACTGCTCGTGCTCAACCAGTCCGACGAAAACCGTCAGCTGGTGGAAGTCGTGCTGATCTCCCGCAACAGCGCGGATACGGGGTTGCGGATCTTTAATTCAATCAGCCATTACGGACTGAAAATCACCCGCGCTGCTTTCTCAGGTGGCGCAAGCCCGTTCTCCTACATTGCGCCGTTCAGCGCGGACCTGTTTTTGTCCGCCGATCCTCGGGACGTGCGCAGCGCACTCGATACTGGTATAGCAGCCGCGACGATCATGCCTTCTAGAATCGACAGCAATATCGGGGACCAGCTGCGCATCGCTTTTGACGGTGATGCCGTTCTATTTGCCGACGATTCCGAACGGGTATTCCAGGACCAGGGCCTTGCGGCGTTTGCCGAATCAGAGAAAGAGGCGGCGGCCACGCCCATGCTCGGCGGACCGTTCCGGAATTTTCTAGCCGTCGTTCACCGATTACAGACCGACTGGCCGCAGGAAGAAGCGCCGATCCGGACGGCACTGTTTACAGCCCGTAGCGCGCCCGCCCATGAACGGGTGATTCGAACTCTCCGGGCGTGGGATATACGGATAGACGAGGCGGTATTTCTCGGTGGCCTGGATAAGGGGGCGTTCCTGGACACTTTTGGGGCCGATATCTATTTCGACGACCAGCGGGCGCACTGTGAGGCCGCACGTCAGTATGTTCCGACCGGTCACGTTCCCCACGGGGTGACCAACGACAGCTGACCGGCTCTGTGCGCTTCAGATTGATATAATTCGCATCGCGGGTCCCTGGTTTGAGACCCGCCGCACTCAATCCCCGTATCCG
>CAZEKE010000142.1:0-16154 GCA_964512815.1 uncultured Acidiferrobacteraceae bacterium | reverse complement strand
GGCTCCTCTTCCGTGTAATTTAGACTACGTCAACCCCATTATACCGCCCCCTGCCGACGTTCAAGTTCGGCGGATACTCGCCAGCCAGCAACGCTGCAGCGACACTATCCGCGGGGATGGTGTTCAGCATGCAGCGATTGCAGCCGGGCCCGTGCGACATGGGTGTAGATCTGGGTCGTTGAAAGATCGGCATGCCCCAGCAGCATCTGGACACTGACCAGATCCGCACCATGATTCAGGAGATGAGTCGCAAAAGCATGTCTAAGCGAATGTGGCGACAATTCTTCTCCGACTCCGGCACGTGAGGCATAACGCTTGATCAAATACCACAGTGCCTGGCGGGTCATGGGGCCACCACGACGGGTCACAAACACGGCTTCAGAAACGCGCCGGGCCAGAATCTCGGGTCGGCTCGACTGCAGATAGCGGTTCAACCACATCACTGCTTCATCGCCCAGCGGCACGATGCGCTCGCGCCCGCCTTTTCCCAGCACCCGTACGAGCCCCGCAACCTCATCCAGCTCGTTCAACGTCAAACGAACCAGCTCAGAAACTCTCAAACCTGTTGCGTAGAGGGTTTCGAGCATCGCTCGGTCGCGTAAACCCAGAACGGACTCACTGTCCGGTGCAGACAGTAGGTTCTCCACGCCTTTTTCCGACAACGCCTTGGGCAGCGACCGTCCCACCCTGGGCGAATCTAGGCCGGCCGCTGGATCCGCATCCAGCAGTCCTTCCCTGGCAAGATACCGATAGAATCTTCGCAATGTGGAGACCCGTCTGGCCGAAGAACGCGGACTGTGGCCAAGTCGAACACAGTGCGCGAGGTATTCGAACAGCTGAGCGCGGTTCGCCGACTCCAGATCTGCACCCCGGTGAGAGAGCCAGGTCGCAACATTTTTGAGATCCGCCCGGTAGGCAGAAAGTGTGTTGGCACTTAGCCCGGACTCCAGCCAGATACTGTCGAGAAACCGGTCAACCAACGGATTGTCTTTAGCTTCTTCGGCCATCTTTACGTTCAGTTGCGCCACGCTGCCTGCAGATCTAGGTCCTGGATCTTCTGCCCCAAAGCCAGTCGCTGTTTCGGGTCGTCGGTGACCTCAAGCAAGGCACGGTAAATTGCACGCGCGTCGTCGATCAGCCCTCCAGAAGCAAGTTCACCTGCAGCCCGAAAGCGGGCACTCTGACCCCACTGACGGGATCCCGAGCCGCCGATGGCGGCGGAACGAAGGAAAAGATCCGCCGCCAGGCTGTGCTTTCCTTGTGCGGCTCGTGACTCGGCCATCCAGTAGAGCAGTTCTCTTTGCTGGCGGGGTGTCCGCGCCAACGCCGCAGCCTGTGAAAACCCACTGATCGCAAGATCGTGGCGGCCGATAGTCTGCAGGTCGAACAACACCTGTATCACCCGATCCAGGCTATCCTCAGCGATGAGTTCAACCCGGGCGAGCCACTCCAGAAGAACCTCAAGTCCAGGTTCTGCGTGGCCCGCGAATATTTCAACTCGGGACCGGCGAAGGACCCATTCACCTTCACTCATCCCCTCTGGTGGTGTCTGTATCGACCGGTACAAACTGGCGGTCAACCTGTAATCCTGCCTTTTCAGTGCATAGCGGGAAAGTTTATGTAGCAGATCGTCGCCAAGCCTCTCTACCGGACCCAGGGGACCCTCTCTGCCGTAGAACACAAACACCAGCGGGGCCAGTCTATCCTCCAGCAAGCCGTCTACCAGAACCTGATTAAGGTCATCGCCCGGACGTTCCAATCCGGCATTGAAAAACCAGGAGAGATAAATCGCCCTGCGGCTCACACCATCGACTCGGCGCTCATCAAGTGTTTGGCTCCAGGTACCCAGAGCGGTGGCGCTCAGGTCAAGCGCCCGATGGGCTTTTACACCGAGTATCTGATAAGCCCGGAAGAGGCGCTCCAGGCTGACCTCGGCCGGAAGCGGACCGGGTGCGGCGTCCTCCGCCAGCAGTTGCTCGAGGGCTCTGGCATTCTCCAGCCAGTCCTCCCCACGCTCCGCGGCTTCAGCCAGCACCGCCAGCCGAAACCAGTCTGTTGGATCGCCTTTCTGGCTGTTCGGACGCATCTCCTGCAGTCGGGAGAACACCTCCTGAGGGGTCCGGGATCCCTCCCTCAGTCGCGCCAGTGACCGGAGCTGACGGGAATCGGTATCCTGTAGGCCGACCAGAAAACCCAGCGCTTCGCCGGGTTTTCCCAAACGCATCAACAGCCCTGCACGTAACCGGCTCCACGCCGGATCGTCAGGATAGTACTCGGCCTCAAATCGCTCACTGGCCGCATTCGCATCATCCAGCAGACCCTCCTCAAGGTAGGTCTGTATCACCAGACGCCTGGCGGTACGCACCGATTCGGGGCTTGCTTTCTGTCGAGTCCACATCTGACGGATAACGGCACGGGATTGCCGCGGTTTTCCCAGCGTCAGCAGCAGCCTCGCGAAGTCCAGGGTCACATCGGCCTTCAGATCGCCTTGCAACGACGGCAGCGTGGCCTGCATTCGCGCTGCCAACCGGGTCCTCTGGCCTGCTGCTTTCAGTATGGCCCAATGCTCCTGCTCCCACTCCAGCCAGTCCGGCCCATCATCCTTCCCGGCCTGCTCGACCAGTGCAAGGGCAAGACCAAAGGCTTCTTCCCTGCGCAGCTGCTGAACACGCTCCAGCGTAAGTGCGGTAACCGGCTGGCCCAGGGCAGCAGAAGCATCACGTTCAGCGTCCGTGTGCTCTGCGAGTAGCGGTATCGAGATTCGGAAGGCGGAATCGACGAGGGCGGTCGATCGAGACCGGTAGACCGGCGCTCCGACAGCGTCGTTTGTCGAAACGAGTGGGTCAGAAATCGGGGTTTGCGCCCAGAGATAAGGTGAAAGACAGCCCGTTCCCAGCAGAACCAGGATCAGCAACCGGCGCCGGACCAAAGCAATCAACCCGAGAAACCGCTGAATCCCTCCCGGCAACCGACTCAAGCCGGGATGCTGGGACCGGTGCCGGTCATCCACTGACCGTTTTTCTGGGACTGTTCCTGATCCAGCCGATTCCGTCCGTAGGACAGAAGGTTCAGCTTCCTCCGGAAATCTTTTCCTTGATTCTGGCGGATTTACCGGTTCGGCCCCGCAGGTAATACAGCTTGGCACGACGGACGTCTCCGCGCCGGCGCACCTCGATCGATTCCACCATGGGGCTGTGAGTCTGAAAAACACGTTCGACGCCCTCGCCGTAAGAGATCTTCCGCACGGTGAACGAAGAATTCAGTCCGCGGTTCTTTTTTGCAATGACGACGCCTTCGAAAGCCTGCAGCCGCTCCCGAGTTCCCTCTTTCACTTTGACCTGAACCCGTACCGAATCACCCGGATCGAACTCAGGCAGGTCCGTCTTCAACTGCTCCTGTTCAAGTTCTTCGATCAGCTTGCTCATCTCGAATTCTCCTGTTCTTCCCGTCCGCGTTTGAACGATTCCAATAATTGCTGTTCTTCTTTACTCAGCACTTTAGATTCCAATAAATCCGGCCGGCGCATCCAGGTGCGGCCCAGAGCCTGTTTCAGACGCCAGCGCCTGATTTTTTCATGGTTTCCACTCAATAGTGCCTCCGGCACGGTCCGAGTTTCATGCGTCTCCGGGCGCGTGTAATGCGGCCAGTCCAGCAATCCGTCACTGAATGAATCGGCCTCGACCGAATCCTCATTTCCTAACACGCCAGGCAGGTATCGCACCAGCGCCTCGATCAGCACCATCGCTGGCAGTTCACCGCCAGCAACAACATAGTCTCCGATCGAAATCTCCTCATCGACGACACTTTCGATCAAACGCTCGTCGACGCCTTCATAACGCCCTGCCAGTAGCACCAGCGAGGACTCCAGGGACAGTGCCTTGACCTGCGCCTGGTCGAGTCTGGACCCCTGGGGCGACAGATACAGCACGCGACCCCCGCCCATTGACCTTGCTTTCTCAACTGCCCGGCGTAGCGGCTCGATCATCATCACCATGCCGGGTCCGCCGCCATAGGGCCGATCGTCCACGCGACGGTAGGCATCGGCAACAAATTTTCGCGGGTCCCAGAGCTCGAGCTCCAACTGCCCCGACTCGATGGCACGCCTGGTCATTCCCCACCCGCGTACAGCATCGAACATCGCCGGAAAGATACTGACGACGTCAATTCGCATCGTCATACCGACCCCGCGGTTCCGGCGTCTGCCGGTCAGTAATCCTTTTCCCAGTCGACCTTAATCAGGCCTGCATTCAGATCGACTTGTGTCTTTCCCTCTACATAGGGAATCAGCCTTTCTCGTTCACCCGTCAGGACCATCACGTCATTAGCGCCCGTTTCAATCAACCTGTCCACTTTTCCGAGATGCTCACCACTGTTGTTGACCACCTCCAGACCCTGCAACTGGCGCCAATAGTACTCGCCAGGCTCCAGCGCATCGAGTTGTTTCTCGGTCACAGCGATATCAACATCAGTCAGGGTTCGTGCCCGGTCACGATCTTCATAACCTTCGATCTGACAGACAACGCCTTTCTGGTGAAGCCGTCCGGTTACTCTACACTCGACCCAAGCTTCTTCCAGCCGCAGTACCCAAGGATTGTAGTGGAGAATATCCCCTTTCTGACGGGAATAGTCCTCTACCCGGACTTCTCCCTTAACACCAAAAGGCCCACGGATTCGCCCGACCACGACCATTGTTCCATGATCGTAATTCACAGCCATCCTCTATTTGCGTCAGCTGCATCAAAATGAAAGACACGGCACCGGTCAGGCCGCGACCGCTTCGCGTTTCACTCGTTTGAGGATATTTGCGACCCGTTCAGAGGGCTGTGCACCCCGGCTGATCCAGAAATCTGCGCGTTCGGTATCGATCCGCAGACCTTCTTCACCACCAATGGCCATTGGATTGAAAAAACCGATCCGTTCGATAAACCGGCCTCGCGGTTGCCGCCGCTGATCCGAGACGACGATCGCGTAAAATGGTCTTTTCTTGGAGCCGCCGCGAGCGAGCCGTATGGTGACCATGCACTATTTCCTGTTAATGTAACCGTAAAACCTTGAGATTTTAGCATAGTCCGCCGTATATAAGACCCGATGAGGTCTGCGGGCTAACGCCCAAAAGGGGGCAACCCTGGTGTGTTCCCTTTCATTTGTCCCATCATTCGAGCCAAACCACCCTACCCCTTTGCTTTTTTAATCATTTTCTGCATTTGGCTGAATTGTTTCAGCAGACGGTTGACATGCTGCACCTCGGTGCCGGAGCCAGTCGCTATCCGACGTCTGCGTGAACCCTTGATCAGGGCAGGAAATGCCCGTTCTCGGGCGGTCATGGAATTGATGATCGCTAGGGTTCGCCGCGTCTCGGCATCGTCGATCTGGCTCTTGATCTTTGGAGACAACTCACCCATACCGGGCAGTTTATCGACCAGGCCAACCAGTCCTCCCATCTTTTCCATCTGCAACAACTGTTCCTTGAAATCCTCAAAATCAAACCCCTTTCCTCGGGTGAGCTTTTTGGCGATTTTCTGCGCCTGCTCTTTATCGACCTTCCGTTCGACTTCTTCGACCAGACTGAGCATGTCGCCCATACCCAGAATTCGCGATGCGACCCGGTCGGGGTGGAAGGGCTCCAGCGAACTGGTTCCTTCGCCGGTTCCCATGAACTTGATCGGCCGGCCCGTAATCTCGCGGATCGAAAGTGCTGCGCCGCCACGAGCGTCACCATCAGTTTTGGTCAGAATAACGCCAGTGAGGGTCAATGCTTCATTGAAGGCCCGGGCGCTGTGTACAGCGTCCTGGCCGGTCATACTGTCCACCACGAACAGAGTTTCGACCGGGGCGACCGCCTGATGAATCTGTTGAATCTCCCCCATCATGTCGTCGTCCACATGAAGCCGACCGGCAGTGTCGATGATGAGGGCGTCCATCACCTGCGAGCGCGCATGACCAAGGGCGTCAACTGCAATCCCGACCGGATCTTCCCCAGCGCCGCGATACGGCACGCCGACCTCGTCAGCCAAACGCTGTAACTGGTCCATAGCAGCCGGACGGTGAACATCGACACTCGCCAGCAATACCTTCTTGTTCTCCCGCTCTTTCAGGAAACGGGCGAGCTTGGCCGCTGTGGTTGTCTTACCGGCACCTTGCAGGCCAGCAAGAAGCACCACTGCGGGTGGTCGGGCGGCGAGGTTCAGCGCATCGTTACGGACACCCATCAGATTAACCAGTTCGTCATGCACGAGCTTTATGACCGTCTGGCCCGGTGGCAGGCGGCGCAGAACCTCCTCACCCACCGCGCGGCCGCGCACCTCGTCTATAAACGACTTGACAACGGGCAAGGCGACGTCGGCTTCCAACAAGGCGACCCGGACTTCGCGCAGTGCCTCACTGATGTTTTGTTCAGACAACCGACCTTTGCCACGCAAATCACGGAACGTATCCTTGAGCCGGTCACCCAATTGACTGAACATGACTTTTTCCTTTCTCTCTATGACAGGGAACTGAATCGAGGAAGCTTCTGTGACGGTTCTGCGGCTTCCCAATTGACCGGTGCAATTCTACACTCTCGGTTCATCAACAAAATTCCGGATGATTCCGGACAGCCTAACTGATCACGGAGGGACAAAGTCACCATGTGGGTGTTGAATCTTCTGGTTGTGATGGGATATGCCCTGACCACCTTTCTGACCATTCGTTGGATGATCAACGGTAGTCGCGAAAGTAGCAGCGGAGCCGGGCCGGTGATGCTTGGTATCACGATCGTCGCAGCGCTGCATGCAGTATCGTTAACACCTCTTTTGACCAGCAGTACACCGCCGAACCTCGCTCTTGGCACTACGGTATCGGTGGTCGCGTTGATCATCGTACTGCTGTTCCTGATTACCTGCCTACGGCGGCCGCTAACGACCCTCGGTGTGCTCGTTCTGCCTGCGGCGGGGCTGGCCTCACTGATCGGTTGGGTCTTGCCGGGACCCGCCTATACACCATTCGTGAACAGTGTCAGCGCTCTGACCCATATGCTCATCGCGTGCCTGGCGTACGGCCTGCTCAGCCTGGCAGTGGCCCAGTCGCTGTTATTGGTGACCTTGGAAAAACTGATCAGGCGCAGGCACCCGGCCGGATTCCTGGTCAATCTGCCCCCTATGGAAACTATGGAAGATGTGCTGTTCCATTTAATCTATTCAGGTTTTGTACTACTTACCATTACCCTGATCAGTGGCGTCATTTTCTCGGAACAACTTTTTGGTCGAGCGTTGCTGATCAACCATCACGTCATACTCGCCCTCCTGGCCTGGTTGAGTTTTGCTGCACTCGTCATCGGGCGAAAGCTCTTCGGATGGCGCGGGCGTACCGCGGTCAATTGGACTCTGACAAGCTTCGTCCTGCTCGTGCTGGGCTATTTCGGCTCTCGTGTGGTGCTAGAAATCATCCTGGCAACTCAGTGAACCCCGCTTGGAACGACCTTGACCACTCCAGACCCACTTCAAGTCCACAAATTCTGGTTCGCCGACAGCCTGGACGGTGCGGAAGAGTTGTCGGTGCAAAAATCCAACTGGTTCAAAGGCCCACCATCTTTCGACAACAAAATCCGGGCCCGTTTTGGGACCTTACCAACATCGGCTGTACACGGAGAACTGGAACACTGGCATCATGATCGAATTTCAACCTTGTGTCTGATCCTGGTGCTAGACCAGTTCCCACGCAACCTTTACCGAGGTCTTGCGCGTGCGTTCGAATTTGATGCACTGGGATTGAAGACTGCCCTGTCTGCTCTGGACCGTGGCTTCCACTGTGAACTCCACCCCGTCGAGGCGGTCTTTATGTACCTGCCGCTCGAGCATGCTGAGAACCCCAAACTTCAGGATCGATCCGTCGCACTTTTCGAGTCACTGAACGACCGGGCACCGGCCGGCACGGAAGACTATTTCCGATCGGCCGCCGAATCCGCCCAGTTGCATCGTGACATCATCCTCCGATTCGGTCGCTTCCCGCACCGAAACCTAGCCCTTGGCCGCCGGTCTACAGTTGAGGAACAGCACTTCCTCGACTCAGGGGGTGAGACCTTTGGTGTACCCCAGTAGCCCGGCTGAACATCCCTTAGAGGGTTCAACTATCTCCAACTTGATTTAAGGTCTGTTCCCGGCCGGTCAGTTTGTTGAGTCTTTGGTCTCTTGAAAGGGTGCTCTTGGCCTTTTCTTTTTCGGGGTATGTTATAAACGCGATCCCTTTTGCCATCTCGGTATCTACAGCGCGTGTCATCTGCACCTCGATTACTCGGATTTCGCATAACCATTGCCCTCACCCTCAGTCTGTTGCTTATTGCGTTTCAGGCACTGGGGGAAGCTCGATTCATCGTCGTGGCATCGACGACTTCAACAGAAAACTCCGGTCTCTACAGCCATCTGCTTCCGCATTTCACCAACAAAACCAATATTGAAGTTCGAGTAGTGGCCGTCGGCACCGGTCAGGCAATCCGTGTTTCCCGCAATGGCGACGCGGATGTGCTTCTGGTCCATCACCGTCCGTCAGAAGAACAGTTCGTTGCAGAGGGCTTCGGGGTCAAGCGTTACGACCTGATGTACAACGACTATGTCATCGTTGGGGCGGACTCCGATCCAGCCGGTACCCGGCATGCTGCGGACGTCGCGGATGCCCTGACGCGGATCGCCAACCATCGTAGTCTGTTCTTCTCCAGAGGAGACGACAGCGGCACACACAAGAAAGAAGTTGAGCTTTGGGACCGTACCGAAATCGATCTTAGCGCTGTCAATGGTGAGTGGTACAGGGAAACCGGTCGTGGCATGGGCGCAACACTGAACATGGCCAGTTCAACGGATGCGTACACCTTGAGTGACCGGAGCACCTGGCTCAGCTTTGGCAACAAGGGGAATCTCACACTACTGTTTCAGGGCGACCCGCCCATGTTTAATCAATATGGAATCATTCTGGTTAACCCGGAAATTCACCCTCATGTCAGGGCCGAAGACGGGCAGGCTTTTATCGACTGGATGCTTAGCCCGGCCGGACAGAACCTGATCAACAGCTATAAGATTCACGGTGAGCAAGCTTTTTTCGGCAATGCGCAACCTTAGTGTCTACCGGGCAAGCTTTCCTCTAATTTAGGAAATCTCACTTGTCAGATAAGGCGGCACGACGCGCTCTACCGGTATTCCGGGCGCGACGGAATGAGATCAACAGTCCAATGTACTGATCTCCCGGTTCGATGATTCAAGCCAAAGTGGGTTGATGTCCACACCCCAACCCGGAACGCCAGTTACGATAACCTGACCGTCTTCAACTTCATAGGGCGATTCCACGAACAGGCCATCCTGCCAGGGGTAATACTCCAGGTCCTCGATCGAATATTCCAGATACTTGCCTGCATTACCGATCGCACGCAGAAGGTGCATCGTGAACAAGGTCACCATGGAAAGATTCGCGCAGTGCGGGGTGCAAGGCAGGCCGGCAGACTCGGCCATTGCTGCGACCTGCAGGCTTCGCGTCAAACCACCCAGGTAGCACACGTCTGGCTGGACGACATCCACAGCCCGCATTTTGATCATCCGCCGCCAGGTCGGTATCTCGCAGTCCTGCTCACCACCGGTCACATCCAGTTCCAATGCCTGAGTGACCTCACGTGTCTGCTCCAGTTCCCAGTAAGGACAGGGTTCCTCGAAGTGTTCTACACCGTTCTCCTCGAGCATACGGCCGACCTGGATTGCTCGGGCCGGCGCGTATCCACTGTTGGCGTCGACCAAAAGTGAGACGTCGTCGCCGAGCGCCCGACGCACTGCAGGCACGATGGCCTCGGTCCTGCCCGGCCACTCGTCCACATCCCGACCACACTCAGCAGCTACCCTGAACTTGAAAGCGTCGAATCCGTGCGTCTGCTGCAGACGGACCAAGCGTTCAGCCTCTTGTTCCGGTGTTATATCCCGACGCATACTGGAACCATAAGCACGAAGTTTTCCCGGTGTGCCGCCCAGGAGTTCACAGACGCTCTTCTCCTCGATTCTGCCCCGCAGGTCCCACAGGGCCGTGTCCAGACCAGCCAGTGCCCGGCGCAGGTATGAGCCAGGAAACTTGTGTTCCTTTCGTGGAATGAGATCATTCAGTTCGTTCACAGCGAGTGGGTCTTTGCCTAACGCCCAGGGTGCAATCTGGCGGTGCACAATCCGCGCTGTGATATCTGCGTTGTAGGGTGCCACCTGGCCCCAGCCGAAATGACCCTCGTGGGTTGTCACCCGCACAAAGGCCAGAAATTCTCGACTGAAGGTCTCTATGCTTGCAATTTTCATCCTGAATTCACCAGCCTCGCAGCGTCGGTACGGGCTCAAATTTAACCTTCGAAGATGATGACATTCCGCAAAGCCTCGCCTTTCTTGACAGCCCTGATGGCATCGTTGATGCCTTCCAGCGGATAACACCCAGAAATCAGTTCATCGAGCTTCAGCGTGCCGTCGAGGTAGTGCCCGACCAGCCAGGACATATCGACATCGAGCCGTGTTTGACCCATTTTGCTGCCGAGCAACCGGATCGCATCATTGGCGAGGTCAAGCGTCTCCAACCGGGCCTTCACGCCTTCGGCTGTCATTCCAACCAACACAACCGTGCCGCCTCTGCGGACGAGTGACAAGCCCTGCTCAACAGCCGCGGCACTGCCGGCGGCAACAAAAACATAGTCCGCCCCCCGCCCAGCCGTGAGATCCCTGACGCGTGTCGCAAGCGGTTCGTCAGAAGTGAAGCCATGGCTTGCGCCCAGGCCAAGCGCCGCGTCAACCTTTTCCCTGGCCAGGTCGACAGCAATATTCACGTCACTACCGCAAAGTGCAGCGCCCTGGACACAGTTAACGCCTACACCGCCCACTCCAATGGTGACTACGCTACTACCGGAGGTTACACCTGCAACGTTGCGGACCGCGCCAACACCCGTGATCACGCCGCATGACAGCAGCGCGGCACTCGCCTTGGGAATCTCCGGCGGAATACCGAACACCTGGGACTCGTGAACGACCACTTCCTCGGCAAATGCGCCAGTTCGCAGGCCATGACCCAATGCATGACCATCACTGTCACCTAGCGGCGATAACTCATCAAGCGCAAAAGTGGTCTCGCAGAGGCTCTGATGATCTCTTGTGCAGTAGTAGCACCCACCACAGGAGCGCAGCAGTGTCACGATCACATGATCGCCTACTGACACCCGGCTCACGCCTTGACCGATGCGTTCGACAATACCGGCCGCCTCGTGGCCAAATACACTCGGCAATTCCCCACCCCATCCACCGTCCATATAGGTGATATCACTGTGACAGATTGCACAAGCTTTCAGGCGAACATGCACTTCACCCTGGCCTGGTGCCGCTAGGGTGACCTCCTCGATATTCAGCTCGGCTCCGAAAGCCCGGCACACCGCCGCTTTCACAGAGTCTTCACCCCAGGACCGAAAAACTGCTTTCGGCGTTAATTTCACGCCGCCTGGACATTGAAGCGGTATCCAGCACGTAGTCAAAGTTGTGCAGCTGATGCTGCAGTGGCTGTGCATCATGATCATTGCCAGATTCACAGTACTCGATCAGAGCGGCCATCAATCTTCCCGCTGAGGGCGCGTTCTTGAACTGGTTACCGCTGGTCCCGCAGGCCATATAGAACCCATCGATTGCTGAGCGGTCGTAAATCGGCAACCAATCCTCGGTGACGTCGAAAAGGTCCACCACACCTCTGGCTTGGTTGGGGATTTTTAGGTCTGGAATCCGTTGAGCCAGCCGCAGGACCTGGGTCGTCCACTGGTCAGTGAAATCCCTGACGTAATCATCCGGATCGACCCACTCGTGTCCGTCACAGGCCGGGTCCTCGCTACCGGCGAGAACATGATTACCGCTCTCGGGACGGCAGTAGACCCCGATATCATTGTCGGAGACCACCAATCCAAGCTCCTCGAAATCAAACCCGTCGGGCGATGGCACGTGAGCGACTTCCTGACGCAGAGCCCGGGTGGTAATCCTCATATCCTGCTGCGCACCGACCAGTTCGTTGATCTTCGATGAGTGGGGACCGGCGACATTGACGACCACCGGCGCACTGATCTTACTGCCGTCGGCCACTGTCACCCCGCTCACCCGACCACTTCGAACCGGAATATCGACCACCTGGCTGTTGAATCTGAAGTCGGCCCCTCTGGCTGCCGCTGCAGCCTGAAGATTTTGGGTGGCCAACTGCGGATCGGTCACATAGCCGGCTGTCGGAAAATAGACTCCGCCATCGATCACCCCACCGGTGGGCTGACCGAAGGACGAATCATCCATACACTTTGCAGGTGCAAACCGGTTCAGATCATAGATGGGCAGAGAGTCCCTGATCCGCTTCGCGTCCCATTCTTCGAAGGGGATTCCGAGTGCCGCGGTGTTCTTGATAATTTTTTCAAGATACCCGTTCCCTTCAGTTTTCATAACCAGGCATCCAGTTTCCCGGAACCTTGCCAGGTCCTTACTGTCTTCAGCTCCCAGATGGCGAGCCCAGTCTTTCCAGGCAAAATAACCGTCGTAAGCAAATGCAGTACCGTCAAGAGTTGAATAATGAACGCGAATAACCGCACAGGAAGCCGAGGTTGAGCCGTACCCCGCGGCAGGCAATCGGTCCACGTTCAATGTACTGAGGCCGCGCTCGGAGAGTTCATAGGCAATTGCGCAACCGATAATACCGGCACCGATGATCACGGCATCGTAGACAACAGCTGTAGAACCGTTCTGATTGCTCACCAGACTATCCGGCTTTCTGGGCATAAGGCCCGGATGGTAGCCCGAAGCCGGTCCAAATTCCATGGCGACACTGCAACGGCGAAAACCTGGAAAACCGTCCTGGTTCTGCTGGCAGAATCCATTGAAGCAAGAGTCAGTAGGCGACCGTTCCCAGCTGTGTCACGTTGCCGGTTTGGTAGTCGTGAAACATAAATCTACCCGATGGCGTTGCCAGATAACCGTCGACTTTCCAGAGATTATCCTGAACCAGATCCATGGGAGAAAACGTTTCACTGACAAAGCGCGGATCGTAGGCTCCATGCGTATGGTAGCTGCTGGTCGCAAGCGTTCCCGCCGGCACACTATTCGGTGTTCCGATGTTCACCCCGTCGACTCTGCCCTTGACCGGCGCCGTCGCACTGTAAGTCGCATCGCTGTTCTGATAAACCCAGCCACCGTATTCGATATTTTCTCTTACAGATGTCGGATTGGTGTCATTCAGCACCGTCCAGGCGGCTTCATTCCGTACGGTATAGCGCCGAACGGTATCCGAACTGCTACTGCCGGAACTCGCCAGGAGGGCAATTGCGACGGCAGCGGCACCCAGCATGGCAGTGTCCTGCACGCTGGTCTGATCCCCACTGATGTCCGCCGCATGAAAACCACCGGCGTCCGGCCGTCCAAATGATCCTTTGAAGATGAACAGGACTCGGTGGTCACCGGCATCTTCGTAGCGCGTGCTCCTACCCTGGTCTACATGCAGACCAAAGGCATATAAACGCGGAAGCGAATGGTCCAGGACTATCTGCTGATAAAACGTCCCGGATCCAGCGTCGATATGTTGAAAAGACAAAGCAGTTCTGCCGATACGAAAGGACAGCCTGCCGGCATAGGCCGCGACACCGTCGGTACGGGAGACACGGAAAAGACTCCCGTTCAGGCGCCGCGACTTGAACCCTCCATACCAGGTCAATCGATCTCCGACACGGTCGGCGGCAATTCGTGATCCCCCGGCAGCGACCGTGCCAAACGGTGAACTGTAGGACAGAACAGCCCCCTGGTATTCAACGTCCTGGTTTATTTCATGGTGGAACAGGCGGCTGTCAGCACCCGAAAATGTATCGCTCAGGGCCGACAAACCACTGCCATCTCCGATGAAGGCAGTCCCACCAACCGCTCCGGTTAACATTCCACCGGCGTAAAGACGGTCGTCATCGGCAAACGATGCAGCGTAGTTCAGGCGGCCCCATTGCGTGTTGGCGTGAGAGCCCAGCCAGACCGGGCGAGATTCAACCCGCTCAGAGGCTGACACCACGGCGGGTACTGAGGCCCACGCGAACACCAGAACGGGGAACAGTCGCCTCAGAGCGGCTATCACCCAACCCATATCACCTCCTAAATTCTGGGCCTCTTCGGTCGATGCGCCAGCCTGCAGCCCCGATCCGATTTTTTGGGCATTGAGGACATCATCCGGATCCGGGAACCAGTCAGTCGACCCTTGGACCTGTTAGTCTACGCCACCGCCTTGTTCGGCAAACCGCACGGTAGCACTGGATATTTTGCTTTGAAGACACGCGATCTGTTGCTGGCCGTCAGTGTACCACTGGTCTGGGGATTGGGTTTCACGGTCGCCAAGGCCGGCTTAGCAGAGTTTCCGCCCTTATTCCTGATGGGCATGCGATTTACCCTGGCCGCTATCTTGTTAGTCTGGTTCGTACCCCTGCCCCGAAATCATTTCAAACGGGTTTTCTGGATTGCGCTGGTAGGATCGACGATCCAGTACGGACTGACGTTCACGGGCCTGACCTACATCGATGCCTCACTTGCGATCATCATCGTTCACCTGGAGGTTCCCTTCAGTGTCCTTCTCGCCGCGATCGTTCTCGGCGAACGACCCGGCTACCAGCGCTGGCTTGGTATGTTGCTGGCATTCGTCGGCATCGCTTTAATCGCGGGTCAACCGCAGGTGACGGGGCAGACAACCGGCATACTGCTGACAATCGGGGGAGCGCTCACTTGGGCTGTGGGTCAACTCATGGTCAAGCGACTCGGCAGCAGTGTGGCTGGCCTGCCATTGATCGCCTGGATCGGGGTATTCGCCGGTCCCCAGATGCTGCTTGGCTCGTTTCTGATCGAGGACGGGCAGATTGATGCTCTGTCCAATGCCAGCTGGGTCGGCTGGGGATCCGTTGTCTACCTCGGTATCGTCATGACCGTGGTAGGGTATGGCGTATGGTTTACGGTATTGTCCAGAAACCCGATGTCGCAGGTGATGCCCGTGCTGCTGCTACTGCCGATATTCACCATTATCTCGAGCATGTTACTGCTGGGCGAACAACCCTCCTCCCAGATTCTCACCGGAGGAGTGATCGTGCTGTCTGGAGTCGCGGTCATTCTGTTTGCCAGAAGCTGGCCCGGACCAGAGAATCCGCCGGGTAAAAGATGAGAACACCTCTGCTGGAGCTGCATCCTGGCGAGGTTCATGTCTGGTGTGCCCGACTGAACCCGGCAGAGGGTGAAATCAGAGAACTGTCTGGACTGCTGTCACCCGACGAACGATCCCGAGCCGCCCGCTTTTTGTTCGACCGCGACAGAGAGCGATTCACGGTTGCAAGGGGTATTTTGCGCCGGTTGTTGGCCAGTTATACCGGGCTACCGGCAGACCATCTGCGGTTTTTATACGGCGAACACGGCAAACCACGACTGCAGCGTGAAGAGAAAACTGCGCCTGAATTCAACCTGTCCCATTCCGGTGAATGGGCAGTTTACAGCATGGCGTTGAAATACCCGCTCGGCATCGACATCGAACGAATGAGACCTGCCGATCGCACACACCGCCTTAAGCTGGCCCGACGGTTCTTTTCAGAATCAGAGTTCACATCGCTCACGGCACAACCGGAAACCCGTGTCGAAGACGCCTTCTTTGCCTGCTGGGCACGGAAGGAAGCTTACATCAAGCTTCACGGCCTGGGGCTGTCGCTGCCGCTCGCTCGATTTTCTGTTAACGTCGAACCCGACGAGCCAGCTCGCTTGACGGCGACACCCTGGCAACCGGCAGACCTTGGTCTCACACAAATCCATGACCTGCCAGCCGCAACGGGGTATCGCGCTGCCCTGGCTTTATCGATGGATCGCCGACCCCTGATCAGCCGTTTTAACTGGCCGACTGGCCTTAAAGGTCAGATGACTGCCGATTGAAATCGTCTTCAAACCGAACGATGTCATCTTCACCGAGGTAACTGCCGGTCTGTACCTCGATGACTTCGAGCAGTATCTCCCCGGGGTTTTCCAGGCGGTGCCGGCTGTGTGCCGGAATGAACGTGGACTGCTGCGGATGGAGTGTGAACACCTCCCCGTCACGGGTCACTCGCGCCACACCACTGACGACGATCCAATGCTCAGCACGATGCTGGTGCGACTGAAGAG
>CAZEKE010000141.1:0-3190 GCA_964512815.1 uncultured Acidiferrobacteraceae bacterium | reverse complement strand
AGCAGGTTCGACACAACCATTCCGAATACACTGTCACCCAGAAACTCTAACCGCTCATTGTTATCAGGGCCAAAGCTTCTGTGGGTCAACGCACGCTTCAACAAAGACGATTCTTTGAATTGGTAACCTGAAAGACAACGGCGCCCGTTCCGGCTCGGCATCGCTCCGAACCGAGGTTGTGGTGAATATGAAAATCCACCAGAATGGATAGATTAAAGGCGATGGGAACAGTTCTTTGATAGTTCAGTTCGACTGATTTGACTCCTTTTTGCCCTCGTTTAAGGGTCAATGCCTTATCTACATCTACCACGTCACCGACGTCATCTATGGACATGATCTTACGTAATTGTGCAATCGCTTGTTTCCTACCGGCCGACAATCCATCTGGCTGCTCGACCAGTACGGTCACCGCATTTTTGACCCGGTAGTGGTCGTAGTAGATAGGGTACATCTGAACAACGATGAGAAAACAAAACAGCAGTGTTACTACTATCCAAACCAATGGCAACCAGCCCATCCCGTATTGAGCCCGGTCCTTTTTTCCCAGATTTGCACGAACCATCAGATATCGACTGACATTGTTACTCATTCTTCGGTGCAACTTATTCAACGGACTTACCCAGACGGGGCCAGTTTACCCCACCTCCACCGGCGGTGTCCCAACTAAACCATACCAGGAAAGCCCTTCCAACGAGGTTCGTATCAGGTACAAAACCCCAGAATCGACTATCGTTACTGTGATCTCGATTGTCGCCCATAACAAAATACTGCCCTTCCGGGACCGTGATCCGCAACATATCCCTTGATCTGCGTGATTCATCCAGCAGCACGCCGTGTATCTTTTCACCCAGTTGTTCCTGGTACTCGACAACGCTCGCATCTGCGCTGCCAGAATTATTCAGGACGTGACGCTCCCCAGCCTCAAGCGGCACTGCTGAACCATTGATCCAAATCTGTTTTCCCCGGTAATCGATTACGTCCCCTGGAATTCCAACCACACGCTTGATGAAGTTGGTTTTCTGATCATGCGGATATCTAAATACCAGAACGTCACCACGCTTGGGTACGTCTATCGAGATAATTTTCTGATTGATCAGTGGAAGACGAATACCATAACTGAACTTTGACACCAGAATAAAATCGCCGATGTAAAGGCTCGGCAACATGGAGCCGGAAGGGATCCGGAATGGCTCGACAATAAAGGACCGAAGCACAAAAACAACCAGAATAACAGGGAAAAAAGCTCTTGCGTATTCTACGACCGTCGTGACTACCCTCGATACTGGATGGTCCGTCTCGCTCGTTCTTGCGTGGCTCAAACGCTCCCACAAGATGATACCCCCGGTAATCGCCAGCGCGGCAAACAGCCAGAACGCAAAATCCATTTTCTAGTCTCCGACTCTCAATACCGAAAGGAATGCTTCCTGTGGGATTGAGACAGCCCCTATCTGTTTCATACGCTTTTTCCCTTCACGTTGTTTTTGAATCAGCTTCCGCTTTCTGGTGACGTCTCCACCATAACATTTTGCTGTTACATTTTTACGCAGAGCCTTTACTGTTTCCCTGGCAATTACCCGTGAGCCAATAGAGGCCTGGATGGCAATATCAAACATCTGCCTCGGTATGAGCTTCTTCATACGTGATATCAGTTCCCGAGCTCTTCGATGGGCGTTCTCCCGGTGCACAAGCACCGATAGCGGATCGATCGGGTCACCATTAATAAGGATGTCAACCTTCACCATGTCCGCAAGCCGATGTTCCACCAGTTCGTAGTCCAACGACGCAAAACCACGACTGACCGATTTTAATTGATCATGGAAATCAAGGACCACTTCAGCCAGGGGCAGTTCGAACTCGACCAGCACTTGTCGACCGTGATAATTAACACTTTTTTGTACTCCCCGCTTTGCAATACACAAAGACATGACACTGCCGACCTGGTCCTGTGGAGTCAGGATTCTTGCAAGAATAAAAGGTTCTCTTATCTCAGTTATCTTTGAAGCTTCTGGTAGTTCGGACGGGTTCTGAACGTCAATCGTAGCGCCGCTGGTTGTCACTACCTGGTAAACGACTGTTGGTGCGGTCGTAATCAGCTTAATTTCATATTCCCTCTCAAGTCTTTCTTGTACGATCTCTAGATGCAGCAAGCCAAGAAAACCACACCTGAAACCAAATCCCAGCGCAGGTGAAACTTCGGGTTCGAACCGGAGAGACGCATCGTTCAAACTGAGTTTCTCCAAAGCGTTTCGGAATCCTTCATAGTCAGTGTTGTCGACCGGATAAAGCCCGGCAAATACAGCTGGTTGCTCTTCTTTGAACCCGGCAAAAGGTGTCTGGGTACTCGCTTTAGGATCGACCATAGTATCGCCAACTCGGGCCGTCTTGATATCTTTGATTCCTGCTATGACATAGCCAACATCACCGGCAGCCAAGCACCGCACTCCTACACGTTTGGGCGTAAAGACACCAACTTCCTCTATCTGATGGATCTCCTTTGTAGAATACATCCGTATTTTGGTACCGGGGGTCAACACACCGTCTATTACCCGAACCAGAGATATAGTCCCGAGATAGTTATCGAACCAGGAGTCAATGATAAGAGCCTGAAGGGGTTTTTCGGGATCACCCTCCGGCGGCGGCAGCAACGTTACGATAGCGTCCAGTACCTTATCAATACCCATGCCTGTCTTTGCGCTGATGGGAATAGCGTGGCTACAGTCGAGGCCGATCAAATCTTCTATCTCCTGACCGACCCGGTCTTGATCGGCAGAAGGCAGATCAATCTTGTTCAGCACGGGTAACACTTCCAGGCCCAAATCCACTGCGGTGTAACAATTTGCAAGAGTCTGGGCTTCGACACCCTGAGATGCATCCACAACCAGGAGTGCACCTTCACAGGCACTCAGCGATCGTGATACTTCATAGGCAAAGTCAACGTGACCTGGAGTGTCAATAAAGTTCAATCCATAACTTTGCCCTTCTTCGTCTTGATATTCCAGAAAAACACTTTGTGCCTTTATCGTAATTCCACGCTCTTTTTCGAGATCCATCGAATCCAACACCTGTTCTGACATCTCACGATCCGCCAGACCACCACAATGCTCGATTAAGCGATCAGAAAGGGTCGACTTCCCGTGGTCTATGTGTGCAATGATCGCGAAATTTCGGATCCTGCTTCGGTCTCGCAATG
>CAZEKE010000140.1:0-14839 GCA_964512815.1 uncultured Acidiferrobacteraceae bacterium | reverse complement strand
CTCGGAGATTGCGGTCAAACGGACGCTGTCCCGGGACGGAACCTCGGAGTACATTATCAATCGCAGCCGCTGCCGCAGGCGGGATATCACGGACCTTTTCCGGGGAACTGGTCTTGGTCATCGTTCGTACTCGATCATTGAACAGGGCATGGTGTCGCGCATTGTTGAGGCCCGGCCCGAGGACCTTAGAGCCATTGTTGAAGAAGCCGCGGGCATCAGCCGCTACAAAGATCGGCGGCGGGAAACGGAAACCCGCATTCGGCATACCAGGGAGCATCTGGACCGGGTTGAAGACATCCGGGGGGAACTGGCCGCTCAGTTGCGTCGACTGCAGCGTCAGTCGCAGGCAGCACGACGTTACCAAAGGCTGAAGGACGAAGAACGTCTTATCACAGGACAACTGCTCGGTGTCCGCTACCGTGAGATGAAAGAACGCTCTGCCGGGCAGGCCGGACGAACATCCGAGGCCCAGAATCGGGTCGAGTCGGAACTCGCCCAACAGCGCTCGCTTGAGCGTCAGGCTGAAGACATCCGCTCAGAGCAGGTCGATTCTCAGAATCAGGTAAACGAGATTCAGGGCGAGTTCTACTCGGTGGGTGCGGATGTGGCCTCAGTAGAACAGAGAATCGAACATACCCGTGAGACCGAACAACAGCAGCGCAGCGAGCTGGAACGACTGACGGATTTACTCGCAGAAACGGCAGCCCAGTTGGACCAGGATGTTGCGGAGTCCGGTAAGCTGGAGGAGAAGCTTGGCCGCAATGAAGTGCTGCGGAGCGAATGCGCCACTCGTCTGGAGGAAGCGCAGGATCAACTGGTCGAACACGAGCATCGTCTGGAAGACTGGCAGGAGCGCTGGCATGAGTTTACCCAGCGTGCCGCAGAACCTGCTCGAGATCAAGAGGTTCAGAAGGCGCGCATTGATCAATTCGAATCGGTGGACCTGAAGCTTCAGGAGCGACTGGCTCGTCTGGATGACGAGAACATTAAACTCCTGGAAGAGGAGGAAACCCTGGATATCGAAAACGCCCGGGGTGCCGTCCGGCAGCAGGATGAGGTGGTTCGACAGAAATACGAAGCGTTACAGCGAGTGCTGAATGAACTGGCTGTCGGACGGGAGACCGAGGAGACGCTGGGTCAGGAATTTGATACAGGCAGGCAGGCTATGCACACCAAGACCAGCCGGCTGGAGACACTGGAAGATCTCCAGGAGCGGGCGCTGCGGCAGGATGATGACTACCGTGCTTGGCTGGAAAACCGCGGTCTCTCCCACGCCCCGCGCCTGACAGCCGAAATCGATGTGGCCGAAGGCTGGGAAGTCGCTGCAGACGCTGTGCTAGGTCGCCGACTCGCAGGGCTTGGCGTTGGCAGCCTTGAGAACGCTGTGGCAGACGAGACGACACTCCCGGCTAGCGATCTTTTCTTTATCGAATCACGGGATTCCGGGGAGACGCTGACGCCTGCGAGCGATACGTTGTTAAGCAAAGTGTCCTGTAAGCGGTATGATTTTCAGCCCCTGCTGGTAGGCGTCTATGTTGCAGCGACGCTGCCACAAGCGATGGTCCGTAGATCTGAACTGGCGACCCATGAGTGCGTGGTGACGCGGTGCGGCACGGTCATCGGGCAGAACTGGATTCGGGCTCCACGCGGACACGGTGACCAGGTCGGCCTACTTGCTCGTGAAGAAGAGATTGAACAATTAAGATCTGAAGTGTCGCAACTGTCGATCACTACCGCCGAGCTGGAAAGGAACTTGGATCAGGCACGCGAAACGATGCGGCATGCAGAACAGCAACAACAGGCGCTGCAAAGTGAGTTGGGTGAGAAGCAGACGGTTCGCGATGAGCTTCGTCAGCAACTCGCGGAAAAAGAAGCGCGTTTCGGCCAGATCGAGGCTCGCCGGCAGCAGTTGCTGGTCGAAATCAATGAGGTGATCTCGGATCTTGAGTCTACGGGCCAGGAGCTCGATCAGGCCGGCCGCAGTCTGGCGTTGGCGCAGGATGAAACTGGCTCGGTTGACGATGCACGTGAGCGCTTGCTTGAAGAAAAGCAGACCCTATCGTCCGACCTGATTCAGGCCAGGCGCGTCGTCCAGGAACGGCGCGACCAGTTGCACCAGAGTGAGCTTGATCTTCAGGTGCTGCGGGCTTCCCTGGAGTCACTGCGGGCCGCACGAGAGCGCCTGGTGTCTCAGAGTCGAGCCGACCAGGAGCGCCTCGGCGAACTGCAGAAGATACTTGCCCAGGGAAGTGAACCGGAACAGGTGCTTCAGCAGCGCCTGCAGGAATTGCTCGAAAAAAGGGTAGAGGTCGACGCCCGGTTGGCTTCGGCACGAACCCGGCTTGATTTGCTGGATGAGAACTTGCGGGCTAACCAGGGTCTGTTGTCCGAGTGTGAACAGCGGGTCGCCGTAGCCCGAGAATCCCTGGAAGAGCAGCGATTGCTGGGCCAGGAATTGAACGTCCGGGCCGAGACGCTGGTTGAGCAGATTACTGCAGACGATTTCGTACTGGACGAGTTATTGACTGATCTTCCGACGGGTGCCGACGAGGAGACTCTGGTTCAGAAATCCCAGCAACTGGGAGAAAAGATCTCCCGGATCGGTGCGGTGAACCTGGTGGCAATCGAGGAGTTCGAGGAGCAGTCAGAACGTAAAGCCTACCTCGACGAGCAGCATGCAGACCTCGCCGAATCTCTGGAGACCCTACAAAGTGCGATTCGTAAAATCGACCGTGAGACCCGAGAACGTTTCCGGAACACCTTCAATCAGCTCAATGAGGGTTTTACCGAGTTTTTCCCCAAATTGTTTGGTGGCGGAATGGCGGTCCTGGAGCTCACCGATGACGATCTGCTGACTGCGGGAGTGGCGGTCATGGCACGCCCACCGGGCAAACGCAACAGTTCAATACACCTGCTCTCAGGCGGGGAAAAGGCTCTGACAGCCGTGGCACTCCTGTTTGCACTGTTCCGTCTCAATCCAGCCCCGTTCTGCATCCTGGATGAGGTCGATGCACCCTTGGATGATCTCAACGTTGCGCGTTACTGCGAGACGCTCCGGACACTGTCCGAGCGCTCCCAGTTGATCGTGATCACCCACAACAAGATCACCATGGAATCTGCTGACGTACTGCTCGGTGTGACCATGGGAGAACCCGGGGCGTCGGCTATCGTGTCAGTAGACATCGATCAGGCGATGGAGATGGCCGCACAGTGATATGAACCTGCAGCTGGCACTGATAGTCCTTGGGGCAGTCGTGCTGACGCTGGTGGTCGTATTGTCCTATGCCGGTGGGCGCTTCAGCCTAAAAAAGGTCACAACCGGATGGCTGAATCGATTGCTGTCCGTCGATATGCTGATCGAACGGGCGGCTTCGGTGCTTCGTCTGCGCAAATTCGATCATGCAAGACAACGAGAACCGTCCTTGGTCCCGGCGGATAGCTTTGAGCTTGGGAAAGAACCCACGACGACCAGTGATCCACTGCCGCAGGAGGAGGCTGGAGCGGATCCGCCTGTCGGGTCCGGTGTTCCACGGGATATTGCCGGCCTTACACCCCAGGATGGAATAGGGTCAGGTCCGTTGCGGATTGATTATTGGGCACGCCTCACCGGAGAGGGTTCGGTCAGTCGGGACGCGGTTCTGGGTCTTTATCGGGAATTCGAAATTCGGCTGGATCATCCCAGGGCGGTCCATGGTCGGACTCACCCCGGTAACGTCTGGCTGGACCTGGAACAGGCCGGCAGTGACGAATTGTTTACAGACCTTGTCGTCAGTCTGCAGCTGGCAGATCACCGAGGGCCTGTTGATGAAGCAGAGTTGACCCGCTTCAACACGCTCGTCTACGGTTTGGCAGAAGGCCTGAACCGGCGGTGCCATCTGGAAGAATCTCTGGAGGATTCACTGCCGCAGGCTCAGAGACTGGATCGATTCTGCAGAGCCTATGACATGCTGGCAATTCTGAACATCGAACCGTTCGGAGATTCGAGTTTTGGCGGGCGGGAACTCGAGCGGGTGATGCAAAGATCGGGCATGCGCCTGGGTGATCGAAGTATTTTTCATTTTTATGACCCCCGAACTGGCGCCAGTCAGTTCAGTCTAGCGAACCGCCATCAGCCCGGCCAGTTTGATTATCCAGACCTTGTTGGGGGGGCTTTCAAGGGGCTTACGATGTTTATGAGTATTCCGTGTGCCGTCAATCCCTCGGCTACATTCGCCAAGATGATATCCGTAGCAGAATACGTTTCTTCAGAGCTGAACGGCTCAGTGACCGACCCCGACGGCAGCCGTCTGTCATCGGCCCATCTTTCGCTTATCCAGCGACAGGTGAACGGTATCGGTGAAGCCATGCGGCGGCTGGGCATCGTACCGGGCAGCGAGGAGGCACTGCGGCTGTTCTGATAATTTAATGAAAGATCGACCTGAAGCCGCGCTCAACAAGCTGTATCGCGAGATTGAACGCCATAACCGTCTTTATTATGTTCTAGATGACCCGGAAATACCCGATGCAGAGTACGATCGCCTTCTCAAACAGTTGATCGATCTGGAGCAGGCTAACCCGAATCTGGTTTCCGCTGACTCGCCGACTCGCAGGGTGGGTGAAACACCGCTCGACTCTCTGGGCGAAGTGCGCCATGGCGTGCCGATGCTGTCATTGAATAATGGATTTGATGACAATCAGGTCACTGAATTTGACCGGCGCTGTCGCGAGGTTCTTGAAGCCGAATCGGTCGACTATGTTGCAGAACCGAAGCTCGATGGTCTGGCAATCAGCCTGATCTATGAAAATGGACGTATGGTACGGGCAGCGACCCGTGGTGATGGCACCCGCGGAGAAGACGTTACGCACAATGCGCGCACAATCCGTTCGATCCCACTGGGCTTGTCCGGTGACAGGTTCCCTGAGCTGCTGGAGGTTCGAGGAGAGGTCTATATGCCACGTGCTGGATTCACCCGGCTCAATGAGCAGCAAAGGCGTGTACAAGCCAAGCCCTACGTGAATCCCCGAAACGCAGCGGCGGGGAGCCTCAGACAGCTGGATCCCAGAGTATCGGCAACCCGTCCGCTGGCGTTCTTCTGTTACGGAATCGGGCAAGTCGACAATGGCCTGCTGGAAGCATCCCACAGCACCAACCTGGATCGGCTACGGGCCTGGGGTCTGCGAATCAATCCACGGGTCGCGACCGTGACGGGCGTCGCAGGGTGCCTCGATTATTATCGGGACCTGCTTGCGACGCGCGATGAGTTGGATTACGAGATCGACGGGGTGGTCTACAAAGTCGACAGCATTCCGGGGCAACATGGGCTGGGATCGGTTTCCCGTGCCCCGAGGTGGGCGCTGGCCCACAAGTTTCCTGCCCAGGAGGAGCTTACAGTCGTTGAGGGCATTGAGGTTCAAGTGGGGCGTACCGGTGCGCTGACTCCGGTGGCTCGTCTCAAGCCGGTGTTCGTTGGGGGAGTCACGGTTTCCAACGCAACGCTGCACAACCGGGCAGAGATCCAGCGCCTGGATGTGAGAATTGGGGATACGGTATCTGTCCGCAGAGCCGGCGACGTGATCCCGGAAATTGTCTCCGTGGTCCGTAAACAAAGACCCCGGAATACCCGCCCCTACAGGTTTCCGGACAGCTGTCCGGTATGCGGATCGGTCATCGTCAGTGATGAGGAGGATGTGATTCTGCGCTGTAGCGGCGGGCTTTACTGCAATGCCCAGATCAAGGAATCGATCAAGCACTTTGCTTCCCGGCGTGCAATGGACATCGAGGGTCTTGGCAATAAGCTGGTCGAACAGTTGGTGGATGCCGGACTCGTTTCCGATGTTGCCGATCTCTATGCCGTTGAGGCACACGTCATCTCTGGCCTCGAACGGATGGGAGAGAAATCAGCCGGTAATCTGGTCGCGGCGCTGGCCCGGAGCCGTGAGACCACTCTGGGCCGTTTCCTGTTCGCACTTGGAATACCACAGGTCGGTGAAACGACGGCCCAATTGCTGGCAGAACATTTTGGTACTCTGAAAAATTTGCGGGCGGCCGACCTGGAACAGCTTCAAGCTGTTCAGGACATCGGGCCGGTTGTCGCGGATGGGGTGCTTGGGTTTTTCGGAGAAAAGCACAATGAGGTCATCATCGAGCGGCTTTGCCAGTTTGGCGTGACCTGGCCCGAACAGGAAGCACCTAGGGCCAGCCCGGGTCCGTTGAGTGGTCAAACCTTTGTGCTGACCGGCACATTGGCCACACTCAGTCGCCAGCAGGCAGCCGAAAAACTTGCCGCTATGGGTGCCAGGATAACTGCGAGTGTTTCTCGAAAGACGGATTGTCTGGTGGCCGGAGTGGACCCGGGTTCAAAACTGGCTAAGGCGGAACAGTTGGGTGTCAGGGTATTGGACGAGAATGCTTTGCTGAGCCTGTTGGCGGAGTATTCCTGACGCTACAGGGCCTGGGTTAAACTCCCGGCGTATTAGTTCTGCCCGATATGTCGATCAAATTTATGCTTTCAGGCCTGCTCGGCCGCGGGATAGCGCAGGAGATTCCATGACTGATTCATTTGGTACCCTTGAAGTTCTGGACGTGGACGGAAAGTCCTACGAGATTTTTGCACTGGATGCTGTGGGAGGAGAGTCCGGGCCTTCCCGTCTGCCGTACTCATTGAAAATTCTGCTTGAAAACTTGCTGCGCCATGAGGCCGGGATCAGTGTTACTGCCGAAGATATAGCTGCTTTAGCCAGTTGGGATGTAAAGGGAGGTGAAGTAAGGGAAATCGCTTATACCCCCGCCCGGGTCCTGATGCAGGATTTCACCGGGGTTCCGGCGATCGTCGATCTGGCCGCCATGCGAGAAGCGGTCCAGGAGTTGGGCGGTGACCCTGCACGTATCAACCCTTTGTCCCCGGCCGATATGGTGATTGATCACTCACTGACAGTCGATCATTATGGCTCAGACCGTGCATTGGACCTGAACACTGCGCTGGAATACCAGCGTAACCGGGAGAGGTACTCGTTTCTCCGCTGGGGGCAGAAAGCATTTGACAATTTTCGAGTGGTCCCGCCGGCCACTGGAATCGTGCACCAGGTGAATATTGAGTACCTTTCAAGCGTTGTGTTTACCCAGGAGGTCAATGGTGTACTCAGAGCCTATCCGGATACAGTCGTTGGGACGGATTCTCACACCACCATGGTCAATGGGCTCGGTGTGCTCGGCTGGGGGGTAGGCGGTATCGAGGCTGAGGCAGCAATGCTGGGACAGCCTGTAACAATGCTGGTGCCCGAAGTTGTAGGTTTTGAACTTCGGGGGGCTCTCAATGAAGGCGCGACAGCGACCGACCTGGTTTTGACGGTCGTCCAGATGCTGCGCCAACATGGTGTGGTCGGAAAATTTGTCGAGTTTTTTGGCGACGGGCTTGATGACCTATCACTTGCTGATCAGGCTACGCTGGCCAATATGGCACCGGAATACGGTGCGACCTGCGGAATGTGTCCTATAGATGTTGAAACCCTCAATTACCTGAGGCTCACCGGACGGGACGAACATCAGATAGCCCTGGTGGAGGCTTATGCACGCCGCCAGGGGATGTTTCGCGAGCAGGGTGCCGAGCCTGCGCGATACACCGATACCCTGTCTCTCGATTTGGCGGAAGTGGTCCCGAGTATCGCCGGACCCAAGAGGCCCCAGGACCGGATTAATCTGTCGGTTGCCAAACAGGCTGTTGCCGATGCCTGTGAAAGTGTCTCGGGTGGCGTGCCGGGTGCGCCACAGCAGATTGAACTGAACGGCGAAAGTGTTGACCTGAAGGATCAGGACATCGTGATTGCTGCCATCACCAGCTGCACGAATACCTCTAATCCAGGCGTAATTGTCAGTGCCGGTCTGGTAGCTAGAAATGCCCTCAGCCAAGGCCTGAGCATCAGGCCATGGGTCAAAACATCGCTGGCGCCGGGCTCCCAGGTCGTTACAGATTATCTTGAGGAAGCCGGTCTTCTCCAGGCACTGACCGAGATCGGATTTGCGGTCGTGGGCTATGGATGTACCACGTGTATCGGTAATTCCGGCCCATTACCCCTGCCTGTGAGTACGGCGATTGAGCAAGGTGATCTGGTGGCTTGTTCCGTACTGTCCGGAAACCGCAACTTTGAAGGCAGGGTGCACTCCGAGGTGCGAATGAACTTTCTCGCCTCACCGCCGCTGGTTGTAGCTTATGCACTGGCCGGTACGATGGCCATTGATTTTCGTGCAGACCCGATTGGGACGGGTTCAAATGGTGAGCCGGTCTACCTTCGCGACATCTGGCCCAGTTCCTCGGAGGTGGCCGAAGTGATCGGTGCCAGTCTCACGCGTGATGTCTTCCAGGCCCGTTACTCCGATGTGTTTCGTGGTGACCGTCGCTGGGCCGAAATCAGTGTTGAGGCTTCCACTTTGTTCGCGTGGGACGAGGCCTCAACCTATGTCAGACGACCGCCGTACTTCGACGGAATGACGGAGGAGTTACCGGGGATAGGCGGCTTTCGGAATGCCCGAGTTCTGGCCATGCTGGGAGACAGTGTGACTACCGACCATATTTCTCCGGCGGGGGCCATCAAAGCGGACAGTCCAGCCGGAAGCTATCTTCGTGAGCACGGCGTGGGAGATGCCGACTTCAACTCCTATGGCTCACGCAGGGGAAATCACGAGGTCATGATGCGGGGTACTTTTGCCAATATCAGACTCCGTAACGAGCTTGCGCCGGGCACAGAAGGAGGCTGGACATGTCTTGAAGCAGGAGGTGAATCCTTGCCGGTCTACGACGCGGCACTCCGCCACCTGGAAGACAATACGCCTCTGATCGTGATTGCGGGCAAGGAGTACGGAACGGGGTCTTCACGCGATTGGGCTGCGAAAGGTCCGGCCCTTCTCGGGGTTAAGGCAGTTCTGGTGGAGAGTTTTGAACGAATCCACCGATCAAATCTTGTGGGAATGGGTGTTCTCCCGCTCCAGTTCCAGGAGGGGCAGGATCGTACAAAACTCGGACTCACGGGTTTCGAAAGCTATGACCTGGAGGAGTTGACACCCGGTGTCACGGAAGTCGAAGTCAAAGCGACCGATGTCGATGGGGAGGTAAAGCGTTTCTCAGTAAAGGTGAGAATCGATACGCCAAAGGAGTGGGACTACTTCCAGCACGGTGGTATTCTGCAGTACGTGGTGCGCCAATTGCTGAACTAGATGGCAGCAGTATGTGCCGGTTGAACTGGCGCCATCCAGAATACTTCTTCAGCCAGAAGCGCTTTTCAGACCACTGTCGTTGAGCTCCGTTTCAAACCTGTTCAAGTCTTCGAGGTAGAGCCTGGCACTTTTGGGCATCGGTACACGTACACCGGCGATGTAGGAGATCAGGTCGATGCCGTCGGAGAGGAGTAGCCGGGCCCTGATCGCAATGTGCTCCTGTTCGCTGCCGCCCCGAAGGTTCGCTGCACATCTATCTTTGAGTCCCTCGGCCAGAGTGACAAATTTTGGCCAGCTGTAGAAAAAGTCGGGGTCACTTTTCATGATTTCGCTTTCTTCCCTGGCGGCTTCTGAATACACCAGAATCTGCTCCCCTACACCACGCATCTGTGGCACAGGATCCAGAACTTCGACCATTCGGTCGGCGATGCCGTCAATTGATTTCATTGTCTGTGCGATCTTGACATAACGGCTCTCGTAGTAGTTCTGAATCGTCTGGGTAAAGACCTTGAAGGGTTCGCCCCAGAGTTCGTCTACGCCTTCCTGTCCGCTGGAGTGCCTGACCTGTTTGCCAAGTTCCAGTGCTTCCTCAAAGCAGGAACTGCATTCGCGCATCAATTCATTGTCAGTATTGATATGAATGCCGTGGCCTTCGAGTTCCACGATACTTGTGAAAAGGTCAGTCGCCCGGTTGAATAGGCCCCCTGCGAGCATTGCGGCATTGACCCGTTTACGGGATTCATCCGTCTCGTTCTCATACGCCTTTCTGGCCGTCTCCACCTTATTCCCCGGTGTGTTTATCCCGGGTTCGGTGTGGTGAAAAGTCCGTCGGGTCAGCGAGTAGAGAAGGTCGCGTTTTGCGCTCAGACTCTCCGGCGGAGGTGCGTAGTAACGGATCCAATACCCATCGTAGAAAATGTGAGGCTTGCCGTCGATTTCCTTGCGGAAACCGTTTTCAGCGCTGCCGCTCATCCGTCTGGCCGAAAGGTTGTTGGATCAGTTTCAGAGGCGTAAGGCGAGTAAGATCGTCGCCCGCGTCGAGGTTCCACCAAGGAGACGGGATCTCGGTGTGGGGTTTTCTGCTTCACTCGATGTTGGTTCAGCATGGGTGGCAGTCGGGACTGAATTCTACGCTCCGGTTCTGGAAAGGCAAGATCGGCGCCCGCCTGCAGCCCGCTGGTTCTCAGGTGGCGGTCACCCTGTCGATGGTCACGGGCGTGTTACTCCAGCACGCTGGCTCCGGTACCGCTCTTCTGGTGGTCGGGCCCCAAGACCTTCGAATGCGGGCCGCCCGCTTGCAGTCGCGGTGACGTGGGCTTCAAAGAAGACGCCATCGTGCTGGCCGTCGGGTTCAACGGCCCTGGTGTCGCGGGTTACGGTGGTGGTGATCGCCAGTGCCCCGGATCCGGCAGCGCGTTCACGGGCAACGTCCACAGCCTGGTCTTCTGCCCAGGCAAAGGCGCTGTCGAGATCAGTAAAGTCCCGCGGGAGCGTCCGGGAATGGGCCCTATAAACCCCCTGGGCCGGCTGGGTAATCGTAATATGCTCTCTCTGAACGACGCTGCCGACGACCGCACCGATTGCGTTCGCAACCTCGCTGTGTTCGGGGAGTAGAAGGTCCAGCCCGAGCAAACGAGCGGCGTCAGGATAATAAAGGCCGGCAGGGGCGCCCACGGCCACCAGCGAGCGTTCTGCGTCGAAGTGGATCGAGAGCAATCCGCCGTCGATCCGGCCACCGCCGGTAATCCACTCGGCGAACAGGCGGCTCATTTTCTCCAGCTGGGATCGATTCTGATGGTTTGCGTCTGTGGCAAGGCAGGCCTGGATTATGGTTCGGCAGATAATCCTGATGACTTTCTCGTGCACCAGGCGGCTTGCAGTGACGCTGTCTTCGGGATCAAAGCTGCCCCAGCCATAGACCTGCCGCATCTGCCTGGCCCATATCACGGCCGCCAACCGTGCACCTTCTGCAGACCAGTGGTTAGCACAGCCCATGACATGAGCTGCGTCAGAAGGGGTGAAACCGCTGTAGATCGCCATGCCGTTCCGGATCAGCGCGGCAACCGCACGGGCCTGGTCGGGTGCGGAGGCGGCCAGCGTGTCCAGTTCAAGAGGTGCTTCGGAAAGATTTTCCCAGACGGTTCTCTGTACGGCTGTCAGCTCGGAAAGTTGGCTGTCATCGGCAAAAAGCTGCAGTGCAAACCGGTTGTTGCGCGGTGTAGCAGCAGCATGTTGCTGCCGCTTGAGCGCGTCTAGAACCTCGGGATGGGTACTCGCAAGCAGACTCATGGGAACCACTCTCCGGGGTCCGATCCCAAGGCCTTCACCGCCGCTGAATCGAACCTCACTGTCACCCCCAAGGCCCAGCGAGAAGACCCGAATCGCCTCAATCATGGGCCGCCATTCGCCAATCAGCGTTGCTTCTGTACTGATGGCGGGCTGACCCCCGGTGACGATGGCGATATCAGTGGTTGTGCCGCCCATGTCGGCAACAATTGCAGATTCCGCACCGCTCAGGAATGACGCGCCAACGACGCTGGCTGCTGGTCCTGAGAGTACTGTCTCAACCGGTCTGTGCAACGCGATTTCAGCCGTCACAAGAGACCCATCACCCTTGACTACCATGACCGGGGCGTGAACTTCGTGCTCAGCAAGAATTTCCTGAACCGCCCGGATCAACTGGTGGATGAACGGCACCAGTGATGCGTTAAAGGCGACAGTGACCGCTCGACGCGGGGCATCCAATGAAGTCGCCAATTCGTAGCCGCAGGTCACCGGTTTGCCGGACAGGGCGTGAACCTGTTCCCGCAAGGCGATTTCGTGGGCCGGGTTTCGAACGCTGAAAAGTCCTGAAATTCCAAATGCAGAAACCTGGTCCTGGTGTTTCCTGATGGCGTCATCGGCCGCATCAGTATCCAGAGGTTGATTTTCAAGGCCTCTTGCATCATGGCTTCCGGAGAGCAAAACACAATGGCCGCCCCGTACCGCCTGGTCTAGACGCCACCGTTCGACCTGTTTTGCCTGATAGCCAGCGAGCAACAGGCAGACCGGTGTACCCCGGCCTTCGACTACAGCGTTGGTGGCAAGAGTGGTCGAAAGGGAGACCAGGCCCACAAGGGACAGCTTATCCTGCGGGAGTGTGTTTATAACTTCGCGGATTCCAACAGACAGGCTACTGTGCGTCGTTAGTGATTTGGCGCTGGCTACCAGATTCTGGTCATCACTGATCAGAGCGGCGTCCGTGTAGGTGCCCCCGGTGTCGATGCCAAGACGAAGCCTGGTCCGCGTTGCGTCGCCTTGAACCATAGAATCAGCGGTCGTAATCGAAAAAACCTTTGCCGCTCTTTCTGCCCAGATAGCCTGCAGCGACCATCTGCTTTAGTAATGGACATGGCCGGAACTTTGAATCGTTGAATTCATTGAACAGAATGTTCATCACATACAGGCAGACATCAATGCCGATCATGTCCGCTAGGGTCAGCGGACCCATTGGATGGCCGGCACCCAGTTTCATCGCAGCGTCGATTTCGTCGGCCGTTGCTAGGCCTTCATACAGAATGAAAGCAGCTTCATTGATCATGGGTACCAGCATGCGGTTCACGACAAAACCCGGACTGTCTTTGACGCTGACCGGTGTCTTATCCAGGCTGCGAATGAATTCATCGGTCGCATTGAAAGTCTCGTCTGATGTCTGGAGCGCCCGGATCACCTCGACCAGGGCCATCATGGGAACTGGGTTGAAGAAATGCATTCCGATCACCCGCTCGGGTCGGCCGCTGGACGAAGCCAGACTGGTCAGGGACAAAGACGAGGTGTTCGAGGCCAGGATCGTTGTCGGACCACAGATAACGTTCAGCTTCTCGAAGATTACGGTCTTCAGGTCCATGTCCTCAGTCGCCGCCTCGATTACCAGGTCGCAATCTGACATCATGGCAAGATCGGTCGTCGTGCTGATGCGTCCGATCGATGCATCTTTCTCTTCGGAGCTGATCTTCTCCCTGTCCAGCAGACGGCCGAGGCTTTTGCTGATTACGGCAAGGCCACCTTCCAACAGGGGTTCCGAGATGTCCTGCATGGTCACGTGGTATCCTTTCAACGCGCAAATCTGCGAGATTCCACTGCCCATGGTGCCGGCGCCGACAAGGCCGATGTTGGTGATATTCATGATGTGTGCTCCGTGATCTCCAGCTGTGGTCGAGACAAGGCCGGCAAGGCTAACCTAAACAGCCGGGTAAGCCAATGATCCGGGGTGTCGATCTCCCGGTGGTAGATATACACTCGCACGACACAGAAAAGGAAAGATTATGACAGCTGAGGAAATGATCAGGTGCTTGGTCGGGTTCGACACGGTCTCCCGTGACAGCAACCTTCCGCTGATCGAGTTCGTAGAGAATTATCTAGACGACCTGGGAGTCCGCTCACACCGTGTAGCCAGCGCAGACGGGCGTAAATCAAACCTATACGCGACCGTGGGCCCAGAAGAGGAGGGTGGCGTGGTTCTGTCTGGCCATACGGATGTTGTACCGATTGACGGGCAGGACTGGGATTCCGATCCCTTCGCGCTTACCCGGCACGACGGCCGCTTGCACGGGCGTGGAACCTGTGACATGAAGGGATTCATCGGAATCGCTCTGGCTCTGGTCCCCGAGATGAAAAAGCTCAGGCGACCGGTCCACTTTGCGCTTTCATACGACGAGGAAATCGGTTGTCGGGGCGCACCTGGGATGATCGAGCGATTGGCTGCCGAGTTGCCCACCCCGCAGGCGGTGATTGTCGGCGAGCCGACCAGCATGACGGCTGTGACCGGGCACAAGGGCATCGTTGCCTTGAAGACTACGGTCAGGGGTTATGAAACGCATTCCAGCCAGACTAATCGTGGTGTCAGCGCGGTCATGAATGCAGCACGCCTGGTGAGCTTTCTAGGTACGATGGCTGAAAGACTGGAAAACGAGACGCCTCCAGATAACGGATTCAACCCACATAACAGTACGGTCCATGTGGGTGTTATCAATGGCGGTACGGCAATGAACATTGTTTCCCGGCACTGTGAATTCGTATGGGATATCCGCAATATTCCCGGTGATGACCCGCAGCAACTGATCGACGAATTTGAAGTCTTCTGCCGGGACGAAGTTCTACCGGCGATGAGCAGCCGCTGGCAGGATTGTTTCATCTCTACCGAGGTTTTTGCCAGGGCTCCGGAATTTGCGCCGGCAGAGTCCGCGGCGCTCGAGTTGGTGCAGCGCCTTACAGGAGTTTCAGAAACAGGTCGTGGTGCGTATGTCGCCGAGGCAGGGCTGTTTCAGGCTGCTGGGTTTCCAACGGTGATGTGCGGCCCGGGCTCTATTGACCAGGCCCATCAGCCCAATGAGTTCATCAGCCTGGAACAGGTTGGTGCAGGAGAGAAGTTTCTGCGCAGTGTGATCCAGGAACTCTCTGGCTGATCGGATCGTTCACGGAGCCAGCTTTTGGGCAATCAGACGAGCACACTGGATTGCCCCGTTTTCGGTCTTTGGCCGCTCGGTGTAGCCTGTCCGAAGTAGGTCCTGAAAGTGAGTGAGCCACTTGCCGGAAGGATAGTCCGCGGCCTTGAGTGCACGGCCCCTGATATGATCGTTCAGGAACTTGACCAGCGGCGGCATCTCGGGGGAG
>CAZEKE010000139.1:0-4028 GCA_964512815.1 uncultured Acidiferrobacteraceae bacterium | reverse complement strand
GGGACTCCGGAAAACCCACATGCTCCCGGATAATCCGGTGGTGCCCGGTGAACGCGGCTTGTGGACAGGTGTGTAGCCCGATCTCCCGGGCCGCAAGCATGACGTTCTGAATAAACATGCCATAGTCCAGCCAACTTCCGATTTCCAGCGCGTGGTCGATGGTGAAGATCAGACCCACGGGCGCATCAAAGAAAAGGAAGTTGCGTCCATGCTGGCGATGCATTTTTTCTTTCTGTCCGCGTTCGATGCTGAGCAGCCCATAAAGATCCCAGCCGACCTTTCTCCTGCGGGACTGGTAGGGTTCCTCGAATTCCCTCGGGTAATAGCGGTGTTCCGGCTGCCAGCTGGAGGAGCCCTCGTTGTGGGCCGCGCTGAGCGCTGACGATAGGGAGCGCTTCTGTTCGCCGGCTAGCACCCAGACGTGCCAGGGCTGCATATTGGTGCCGCTTGGCGCCCTGCGGGCCAGCGACAGAATCTGTTCAACCAGGCTTCGGCTGACCGCGGTAGATAGGAAGCGGCGGATCGAGTGACGTGTGGCGATGGCGGCAGACACGGAGGGGGCCGCCTTCCAGGTCAGTTCATGATCGGTCATATAGAAGATTCCTGGGTGTGTCTGTAGCCCGGATTTGAAGGCGCCGTCTCACCAGCGAGGTTCCCGGTCCATGATTGAGACGTGGGCCGATACCACTTTCCAGCCAAGGTCGGGAAACCGGACCCAGGTCTGGCTCTGACGGCCGATATCGTCGGAGTCTGTGACGTCGAATTCAAGGTTGACGGTGGCAAACGAATCACCCAGCGTCAAGATCTCCAGGCGTCTTCTCCGTGCCTTGATTCCCGGCCCTTTTTTCCTGGCCACGCGATGTTGGTGAATCTCGCCAAATCCATAGCCGTTTTCGTGCATGGCGTAGCGGATAGTGTGTGGGCTGTCCCAGAACGATTTGTCCAGAATCTGAACATCCTTGCAGACTAGGGCCGACTCGTAGGATTCGAATAGTTCCCGAATTTCCTCCACCACATCCTCGCGGTTGACTTCCAATGACTCAGTCATGAGATCACCTCCAGCGCCGCGGCAACGGCGAGCAGTTCACTGTCCCGGTGGTGACCGGCAACGATCGACAGTCCGACCGGGGCGTTGTCCTCGCCGATGGTGGTTCCTGGAATGGAGACCTGGGGAACACCGGTGAGACCACCGTGACAGCACAGTACTGAGATCCGCATCCGCAGCTCATCGGTCTGGCTGACCGGCAGGCCGGTCAACGGGGCGCAGAACGGTGTGGTGGGCATGCACAATATGGTTCCCGGTTCCAGAAGGGTTTTCATCCTCGCCGTGGCCTGTCTGCGGACCAGCTGCGCCCAGCTGAGGTCGTCCTGTGACGTCTGGGAGGCGATAAAGAGGTTTCGGGCAACCGTATAAGACATGCGCGGGTTCTGGTTGTCGATCCAGTCCGAGAAGCTTTGCCAGCCTTCGGCGGGCTGGATGGTGCGCTGTGCCCTGGACCAGGAGACCAGACCGTCGAGCGCCATGTCGATTTCCTTCACATCACGGAACAATGTGCTCAACCGGTCGATGAGTGGTTGCAGTGTGGTCTGGACAGACTCATCAGCAAAAGCGAAGGCATCGCGGGCGATGAGTAGCGTCTGTGGCAGGGTATCGGGAATTGTCTCTTCGAGCAGCACGCTACCGACCGCGCCGAGCATGCTGGCCTCCCGGGCGAACCAGCCGGCAGTATCCGATGAGGGTGCCTGGGGCAGCATGCCGCCCACAGCGACCCGACCATGGGTTGGCCGGATTCCATAGATTCCGCAGAAGCTCGCTGGGACACGCACGGAACCGCCGGTGTCGCTTCCGAGCGCAAAATCACAGTAGTGTCCGGCGACCGCCGCAGCTGAACCGGCCGACGAGCCGCCGGGAACGCGGCCGGGGCAGGCCGGGTTCTGCGGTGTGCCGTCAAAGACATTCTCCCCAAGAATTCCCAGAGAGATTTCGTCGGTAATAGTCTTGCCGATCAGTTTGGCACCGGCATCGAGAAGAATTTCGACGGCCGCGGCATGGCAGTCAGGGTGTGGTCGCTGCCGGTTCCAGTCCGGGCTGCCCGCGCGAGTGGGGGTGCCCGCGACATCGAAAAGGTCCTTGACCACAAACCGCCGGCCTGCGAGCGGGCCCTTTGTTTGCCCTCCGATGGTGATCTCTGTGCCGTCGACCATTGCCCGGTAGGGGTCTTCCAGATGCAGTTCTTGAGTGGTCATATCATTGCCGGAGTAGCCGAATCCAATGGGAGCCTCGCAGGCCTGGTGTCGCGATGTCAAGCGATCAAAGCGGGTGAAATGTCCGCGGTGCTCCGGTTTGGATGCGGCTCTTTGTTAAGATGATCAGCTTCCAATAACTTGAGGAACTAGAATGACTCTGCCGCTTGCCGAAGGTCTGACGTTCGGGGTCCAGACCATCTACAGACGGACCGAGCCTGCAGATACGCCCTGGGTTCCGACCCAGCAGGACGGTCGGGAGGTGGTGGAGTTGGTCGAACGTCTGGGGTTCGACTCCATCTGGGTGGGTGATCATCTGGCGTTTGCAATTCCGATTCTCGACCCGGTCGTACAGCTCGCTCAGGCGGCTGTGATCAGTACTCGGCTCAAGATCGGTACGGCGGTGTTTCTGCAGCCTCTGCGTCATCCCGGACCGACTGCAAAACAGATTGCGACACTGGACCTGCTGTCCGATGGGCGATTGATCTTCGGCATGGGCGTAGGGGGAGAATTCGATAGTGATTTCAGGGTTGCCGGTGTGCCCCGTGATGAACGCGGCAGCCGGCTGACCGAATCTATCGAAGTCATCCGGAAGTTGTGGAGCGGACAGCAGGTCAGTCACTCAGGCCGACATTACAGTTTTCAGGACATTCTCATGGAGCCGGCGCCTCGGCAGCCCGGCGGTCCGCCGATCTGGTTGGGCGGGCGATCCGAGGCGGCTCTGCGCCGCGCAGGGCGGCTGGCCGACGGCTGGATGAGTTACGTAGTGACGCCGACTATGTACCGATCGGCTCTAGACACGATAGCGGAGGCGTACGAGAGAGAAGGGCGTACCACGCTGTGTTTCGCTACGGCCCACCTGGTTTTCACTCGCCTCGACAAGGACTACGAGACGGCGCTGGAGGTCGCAAGTCAGAGCCTGAGCGTGCGTTACAACATGGACTTCCGACGCGCGGCCGAACGCTACTGTGCGTTGGGCACCGCCGAGCAGATTGCCGAAAATCTGCGGGCGTTCTATGATGCCGGGGCTCGTTTTATCATTCTTGATCTGGTCGGTCCCTACGAGGAGCGTCTCGATCATCTGCAGCGCTTTGCAGAGGAGGTCCTGCCCCGGTTAAGTGGGACCAGCAGTTGAGTTCGGGGCCGGACCAAGTGCCCTGACTGCGATTGCCGCAACGTAGCGGTGCCCGTGATCGGTGCGCCGGCCGATACCGAATAGGGTGATGTATACTGATTCGGAAATGATCGAGACCGCGGATGGTCATTCTGTTCAAACGGCGGGAACGCCTAGTTGTGGGAAGTAACGTAATCAGGAAATAAAGAAAATGTCGGACGAGATTCAGGACGCCCTAGAGAAAATATTTGCCATCGATTCGTCGTTGTACAGGGAGCGAGGATTTCAGAGGCGCATCGGGTTTGGAAAGCGGCCGGCTTTGTTGAACATCGACCTTGCCAACGCTTGGACGCGCCCCGGCAATGCGTTTTTCTGCGACAACATGGATGTAATCATTCCGTCTACTCAGTCCCTTCTCAAGGCGTCTCGAGCGGCGGGGATTCCGATCGTGTTCACTACCACCGCCTACAACTTTACCGAGGGTGATCCCACGGACATGGGGCTGTGGCATAAGAAGATTCCAGCAGAGTTACTGCAGGCGGGCAGTGAAACCTGCGCTATCGATGACCGGATCGCGCCGCTCGACAATGAGATGGTGATTGAGAAAAAACGTGCCAGTGGCTTCCATGGCACTTATCTGGCCGGTTTTTTGCGGGCGCATGAGGTGGAT
>CAZEKE010000138.1:0-3490 GCA_964512815.1 uncultured Acidiferrobacteraceae bacterium | reverse complement strand
GCACGTTCGGCACAGGCCGTCTTTGAACGCAGTAATCAGGCAGCCGTAGACGAGGCGGTATGTGCTCTCGCCTGGGTCATTATGGAACCGAGTCGAAACCGTGCACTTTCGGAACAGGCTGTTGCCGATACTGGCCTAGGGGTGTCTGAAGACAAGATACTGAAGAACCACCGCAAGACCCTGGGCTTGCTGCGCGACCTGGACGGACAGCCATCCGTGGGTGTGATCGCAGAGTACCCGCAGCTCGGGATCACGGAGATCGCCCGTCCGGTCGGTGTGGTCGCCGCCGTCACGCCGTCCACCAACCCGGTAGCGACGCCGACCAACAAGGTGATCAATGCCGTCAAGGGGTGCAATGCGGTCATATTGGCACCGTCACCAAAAGCCGATGCGACCTGTGTCCGCCTAGTCGATTACTTTCGGTCGGCCCTGGTGCAGATCGGAGCACCGGCCGACCTGGTCCAGAAGCTGCCGTCTCCGGTGAGCCGTGAAGCGACGCGTGAACTCATGGCTCAAGCGGACCTGATAGTGGCGACTGGCTCCCAGAACAACATCCGCGCGTCTTATTCCAGTGGAACTCCCGCGATTGGTGTCGGTCAGGGCAATGTGGCCGTCATTATTGACGAGACGGCTGACTGTGAGAAAGCGGCTGAAAAAATCGTTGCCTCGAAGGTGTTTGATAACGCCACCAGTTGTTCTTCGGAAAATAGCGTGATTGTCTTGGAGGCCGTTTATGAAAAGTTTATCGAGGCGCTCGAGATGCAGGGAGCACGACTGCTCGATTCGGCCGAGAAAGCAACCCTTGAAAAGACCATGTGGTCTCACGGCGGGCTCAATCCCTCCATTTTGGCACGGCGGGCTCCCGAGATAGCGGAGGTGGCGGGACTGCGGCACACTGGTCTCGATTGCAGGGTCCTGGTGGTTGAAGAAAGCGGTGTCGGGGAACGCTATCCGTTCTCGGGCGAAAAGCTCTCGCCGGTACTGGCGCTTTATCGTGTACCCGATTTCGCTGCCGCCTGTGACAGAGTCCGCGAAATCTACAGTTATCAGGGGGCCGGACACTCGATCGGATTGCACAGCAGCGATGCCGAGCGACCGCTGCAGATCGGACGGACCCTGCCAGCTTCCCGGGTGATCGTGAATCAGGCTCATTGTTTTGCAACCGGCGGTAGCTTTGACAACGGCGTACCGTTTTCATTATCAATGGGGTGCGGCACATGGGGTGGGAACAGCGTCAGCGACAACGTCAATTATCGCCACTATCTGAACATCGTGCGGGTGGTGAGACCCATACCCCTGCAGGAACCTTCCGAGGCTGCGCTCCTGGGCAATTATTGGGCGAAGCATGGCAAGTAGTGCAGCTGCGAATTTCGGCCCGCTGCCCGATGTTGAAGGCCTTACGGTTCGCAGCATCATCGACAAGGGTGCAGCAGATCACCCTGATCGAACATTTGCAGTATTTCCGGATGCGGGTCTGAAACTGACCTGGTCCGACCTGCAACGCAGTGCTTTCGGCCTCGCGGTGTCTCTGGCCGAATCTGGCGTCCAGGTTGGGGAGCCGGTCGGCGTTCTGATGGGTAATGGAAAGGCTGCCGTGCAGCTTTTCCTCGGGTGTATGCATGCGGGCCGGATCTCCGCCATGTTTAACCCGATTGCTGGTGCTCACACGCTGGCACATGTGGTTGAGCATTCAGCCACGAAGGTGTTGTACGCCGATGAGGGGCATGTCGATATGGCGGCGGTCGCCATTGCAGAGGCTTCTCACGACATCCAATTGATCATCGTTGAGAGTGATGCTGAACTGGACAGGTCTGCAGACGATTCAGTCGACGTATCGGTGCAGCCTAAAGCGGCCGATGATGCGCTGCTGATCTATACCTCGGGGACAACCGGTCGTCCGAAAGGGGTGATCCATAGCCATGCCAGCCTTCTTGCGGGGGGTGCCAATACCATTGCTGCTCACTGCCTGCGACCGGAAGACCGGGCATTGTGTGTTTTACCCCTGTGCCATATCAATGGCCAGGTGGTCACCGTTATGGCACCACTGCTGAGCGGTTCGTCGGTGGTGATGCCGTGTCGATTCAGCGTGGAGCAGTTCTGGAAGTGGGCGGTATCCGAGGGATGCACCTGGTTGAGTGTCGTGCCGACAATGGTGTCTTACCTGCTGGGTCCCGAAACGTCTTCGGTGTGTGAGCACCTTGGACGGCTGAAGAACATCCGCTTCGGACGTTCTGCGTCGGCGCCACTGCCACCTGCCATTCACGAGGCATTCGTGGAACGTTTTGGTATACCGATCGTCGAAACCATGGGCATCACAGAGACAGCCGCACAGATGCTTTCCAATCCTTTGGATCCCGAAGCCCAGCGTATTGGGTCTCCGGGTGTTGCCTGCGGCAACGAAGTACGTATCGGTGCTACAGGTACAGGTCAGTCGGGCGAAACCGAAGAAGGCGAGATTGAAGTTCGTGGCCCCAACCTTATGCGGTGCTATTTGGGCGATCCGGCGGCAACGAGGGACGCATTCACCAGCGACGGCTGGTACCGGACCGGGGATCTGGGATGGATGGACGATGAGGGCTATGTTTACGTCACGGGACGGATCAAAGAACTGATCATCAAGGGAGGAGAGAATATTTCACCCCGTGAGATCGATGACGTACTGTACCGTTATCCTGGGGTGCTGGAGGCGGCCGCAGTCGCGGTCCCGGATTCGGACTACGGTGAAGATATCCTGGCCTGCGTGGTGGCGGTGCCTGGCAGCCAAATCTGCGAAGAAGCCTTGCGTGCCTTCTGTCTTGAGGAGCTTGGCGCGTTCAAGTCACCTCGTTTTTTTCATTTTATGGGCTCCCTACCCAAAGGGCCTTCTGGAAAAATCCAGCGCCTCAAACTGAGCCGTGAGCTGAGCCCTCCGCGACAGGCTGAAACCTGACCAGAGGTCCCGTCCGGAACGCGGTGTCAGGGAAGGGCTTTCAGCTGGGACCGATAGTGAGCACTATTCTTGGCGTAGTGTTCAGCAGTCCAGCGAAGCAGTGCGATCTCCTCATCGGTCAGATCCCGTACGACCTTGCCGGGGGATCCAAGGATCAGAGCCCTTGCGGGAAATGTCTTGCGTTCGGTGATCAGTGAGTTTGCCCCGACGATTGACTCTTCTCCAATGACAGCGTGGTCCAGGATGGTTGTGCCTATGCCGACCAGGCAGCCGTCTTCCAGGGTACAGCCGTGGATGACCGTGCTGTGACCGACCGTAACATAGTCGCCGATCACGGTGGGGATGCCCTCATCGACGTGGATCACGGTGCCGTCCTGTATATTGCTGCATTCACCGATCCGGATCACATCATTGTCGGCGCGAAGTACCGTACTGAACCAGATACTGGATCCGGGTCCGATCTCCACATCACCGATCACACTGGCACTATCGGCGACGAAGACGTCATCAGCGATTCGGGGTGTCTTCTCACCAAGGGAATAGATCATTCTGTCGCTCCTT
>CAZEKE010000137.1:0-3883 GCA_964512815.1 uncultured Acidiferrobacteraceae bacterium | reverse complement strand
GATGGAATGCAGACTGACTACTGGTACAGTACTGCACGCAGAAAGGACCGGATGGACTCGCCCGAACAGGTTGGACTGGAGGCTGCCAGGCGAACGATTCGGCGACTGGATGCGCGAAAGATCAAGACCTGCCAGGTGCCGGTTCTGTTTGAGGCGCCGGTCGCATCCAGCCTTCTGTCTCACTTCATCGGTGCCGTAAGCGGCGGTGCGCTGTATAGACGGGCATCTTTTCTACTTGACCACGTTGGCAAACAGGTGTTTCCCGAATTCGTGCGAATCCATGAACAGCCCCTGCTTAAGGAAGCGCTAGGCAGTGCAGCCTTCGACGGCGAGGGTGTGGCGACCGAGGCGAGTGATATCGTGACTGATGGTGTATTAAAGCGCTACGTCCTGGGTTGCTATTCTGCGAGGCGTCTGGGTCTTGAGACCACGGGTAATGCCGGCGGGGTGCACAATCTCACCATCGAACCTGGAAAAGAGGATCTGGCGGATCTCATCGCTGGCCTGGACACCGGTTTTCTGGTTACCGAGCTGATCGGTTTTGGGGTCAACACGGTGACAGGAGATTATTCACGCGGCGCCTCTGGCTTTTGGGTAGAGCAGGGCGAGATTCAATACCCCATTGAAGAGGTAACGGTTGCCGGAAATCTACGGGACATCTTTAAGAACCTTGCGGCCGTGGGTCGGGATGTGGATACCAGGCGCAACGTGCGCTGCGGTTCTTTGCTGGTGGATGGACTGACAGTCGCGGGCGATTGATTCTTCAGCAACCAAGGTTACCGCGTTGGCAAGTTCCATCGTTGTCCGCGGGCCTGATCCAGGTAAATCACAAAGTGAGGGGGACCTTTTGGGTGGTTATGCCATTGCTGTGTATGAGGGAGAAACCAAAGAGCAAGTGAAAAGGCTTACGGCACCCACTCTTCATAGACCTGCGGATCCAGTTTTTTCAGCACACCGTCTTTGGTGACTTTGTAGCCGGGTCGTCCTTGACCCCCGCCCCATACCGGGGTTCCGTGTCCGCCGGCAACCTGATCCAGTTCATCGTCGGTCAACTCGGCAGTCTGTTCAAAGTCCTCGGCCGAAAACAGGAACCCGTATTCTGCGCCCACACTGATCAAGGTATTAACTTCATTGTCTTTACCGATTCGTGCTTTAAGTTCCTCACTTTGCGAGACTTTTTCCAGAAATAGTTTTAGATTTTCTTTGCTCAAGATGACTCTCCTTCCCTGATGAACCTTGTGTGACCTATTCTGTCAATAGAACCAATCATAATGATCCGAAAATAACGTTTCAAGATCATTTTGCCTGAAGCTGAGAGAGCAGGGCACCGACATCGGCCTGCCAGTGTGATCCCCATCACATAGCCTCTGATGAAGAAGGCATGTCTGATGGGTTGGTGACAAATTCTGCGGGGAATTTTGGAGATCGCAGCAGTCCACTATTTCTCAGCTGAGATGTAGCAGATCCAAGCAGCGTCGGCGTCCCCTACACGGGTGGGCGTGTATTCGCCGTTTCCTTCGCCTGTTTTCGGGTCCGTGCCTTCCCAATGAACCAGGGTTCGTGAAAACCCCGCTTCAAGCAGCAGTTCCTCGAGTTCTGGCAAGGTCCATAGACGCCAATCGTAGGTGAAGGCCCGTTTCATCTTGGAACCATCCGGGAAAGTGAAATGAATGTGGCATAAAAAGTCGCCCGTAATCGGGTTGTAGTTGGACTGGTCCCAGACGTAGGTGAAGTCATCGTGTTCGGTGGATTCTTCCATTTCCCGAAAAGACTCGTAGCCACCATAGGCATCCATGAACAATACGCCGTCATCGACCAATGCATCGCGTACCGTACGAAAGTACTGGCAAAGCGTCTGACGGGTCTTGAAGACCTGGTAACTGAAATTCATCGCCAGGATCATATCGACCGCAGGGGTCTCGACCTTCAGTACATCGTCACAAAAAAGAACTATCCGATCGCTACCTGAATTGTTCAAGCGCGGGATATTGTGCTGCCTGCCCCAGGCCAGGACGTCATTGTCAAGATCCACGGCAAAGGCTCTGTTGGCGTCACGCCTAGCGACCCATTCACAACTGGTATTAGCCGTGCCGCAGAAATCTTCCCGAATGGTGGCTGCCGTTCTACCCCGCAAGGACTGGAATGTCTCATCGACCATGTCAACTTCGGTTTCGACACACTGAACAGCCTGCTCGTAGAGGACGTGTCGATCCGCTTTTTCGGCCAGGCTTTGCCCCTGGCGTTTCCGGTAAACGGGCTTGTTCTTTTTTGGGCTCATGAATCTTGTGCTCTGGGTATTGTGGATACTAAGTCATCGGAACGCATCTGAAGGCACAAAGTCCGTCGCTCCCAGACCCTGCCGTCGTGACCAGAATAGAAAACTAAGATGTCTCGCTATTTTTCCCGGCAGTGATCTTTTCACTGTCTGCCAGGACGGCCGCCGTGATGGTACGCATGACCCGGGTCAAAGCGCTGTCGAGGTTGTCGTTGACAAGAACCGGGACGCCTGCCGCTTTTGCTTCATCAAGCAAGGCAGTCTGCAGATTCCAGATGGCGTTAAAACTGTCCAGGTAGCGCTGTGCCCGTCGGCCATGGGCTTCGCTGGATCGGCCTCTGAACTGGCGTTGCAGCTGTTTCTTTCGCAACACACCGAGCATCATCTGGACGGCGACCGCATCCGTTTCGGATGGGATTTTATCTACCAAGCTGGGTCTGATGTGAACGCCCTCGAGCAGAAGTGAGACTTTTTCACGGTACGCTCGCTGCATAACAGCCTCAGCAGCTACTTCAACCAGGTCAGCCTGCCGGTGATAACCGTCGATCACGCGGGACATTTCTTCAGTAAACTGATGGTGGTCCGGCAACGCTCGCCAGGCTTCAAAGCTTGATTCGTGAAGTTCTGGCATCAGTTGAGTCGCCACCATCGTTCTCATCACCTCGCGTAGCATGTCAGTGGACTGTGATCGCGTGATATTGAGACGCGTTGAGATCTCGGCAGAAACAGTACTTTTGCCGACACCGGCTGTTCCGCCGACCATAATGATCAATGGCCGGCCGGAGCGGATGAAATAGTGCCAGGCGGTGTAACTGGCGGCGAATTCATCACCGGCTTCTGTCCTCAACACGTCTACCGTGTGATCGCGTAGTTCTCCGCGGTTGATCTCGGATTGGTGGGTCTTGAGCAGACGGTTATGAATGGCCTGGGTCAGTTGTTCGGCCACTTCCTGGGGCAAACCACAGATCTCGAGCCGGCGCTGATGCTGATTTCTGGAGAACCACTCTGCATGCCCATCTGAATGGCGAACCTGTATCCAGCCCGGGTGGCGTTTGGCAATAGAGTAACCCCGCTCTACATCGAGCCCGTACCGTGAACGCAGTTGGGACGCGGTCTCCGATCGGACCTGATCGGTTGAGACGTCTTCAAACGATTCGAGGTTCTCCCGGACCCGGGAGGCAATCTCGTAGGCATCAGAAAATGACAGCCCAGCTTTCTGCAAAGAACGCGTCAGGATTCCTCTTAAGAAAGGCTGCGATGCGCCGGTTCGGTTAGTGACTTCAAGTTTTGCCAAAATGAATTGATGACGGTTCTCGTAAGGACTAGATAACCTGATGACTCGCGTGCGAGCGTCAACCAGTGATACGTTATCAGACTCTAACGGCGAATCCAAACTATTACGGGTCAGCAACTATCTTGAGGCAAGAAATCCCGATGCACATTAGAAGGGCTCCCCGACTCCGCGCCGGGGTAGTAACACCCCAAGGTGCTGCTTAGAGTGCCATGCGGCCGTAATCAAGCAGGGGCTGAACGAACAGTTTAAGCACCATCATCAGCGCGAGAAAGATCAGTATTGGTGACAGGTCCAGTCCCCCGGTTGCCGGCAGC
>CAZEKE010000136.1:0-5168 GCA_964512815.1 uncultured Acidiferrobacteraceae bacterium | reverse complement strand
ATGGTTCTTGATGAAAATACAGTATCTTCTGATTTCAGAATCGTATACGAAAATAACGAATGTGCAGTGACTCATGAGAGAATTTCAGGAGAATATTTTGGAGGGCAGGTTTCTATCGTTCAACTTTGGCGTGGCGGACAGATTTATCATATGGAAGTAGGTTTGATTAAAGACAATACGTAATTATGCTGGGTAGGGTGACACCTTCAATCTACCCGATAGATGTACATATACGCTCATAGTGTGGCTGTACGAGCGCTCTCTCCCTCCTTAGAAGTGATGTACTGCTCGATTTCCACTATGGATAGTAAGCGCAAGTACAGTACTAAGCTTTAGTAGTAGTCCTTTTGCTTGGTGTTTTATTTGGAATGGGTCTAGCGATACTACATCTCATGGCACAAGGTACATGCACTGACTTGGGTAGTGTTGACATGACTTGTCCCGAACATATTAAGCCGTAGGTCCAGTTAGAACCGCTTTATTAGGGTTCTAGTGCTCACTCTTCTGCCGTTACTGCTATTGCCTTGGTAACTAGTGCGTAACTCTTTTATAGAGGGAAAGTGCGGTCAATACAGCAAACACTGTGGTTCCTCCAATAAGTTGCCCGGCTTGGGTGACTGTCATTGTTCCATGTGTGATACACATCACGGCAAAACACAGAATGCATCCGTTGAGAACTGACTGCTGTTACTTTGAATCCTCTACTCATCCTGCAAAAAAGACAATAGAAGCTATTGCGAAGAGTAATGAAGCGATGAGATGCCGGATTGTGACTGCTACATCAAATGCGTCACCCTGAGCGTAAGGAAATTCATTTTCAGTGATACCAGCAGGATCAACGTGCATCCTTATACTAATCAACGTTAGCACAACCGCACAAATGGTTAATGTTCTTTTGTAAGACAGTATATTCTTCATAGTCTGTACCTCCGTGGTAAACAGTATTCTGTTACATTCTACTAGGTCCAGCTAGAACCATTCATAAAAATAGCCCACCGTAGTGGGCTATCTTGTATCTGTTGAGAACCTGTCTATCTCTTGTTAAAGAGCGATGTGTTCATGAGGCTCTCCTAAAAAGAGCACGTTTGGAGAGGACCCAGACAGGCAGGGTAAGTTCCAATCGGCATTTCCTCCACCACTTCACTCATCTCCATCAACGGCGGCACTTGAGTGCTATCAGCCTTGCTCACCCCAGATTCCGTGAAACTCGTAGGCGACCGCTGGCGTATCACCTTCAACCCAGGCATCATGGCCCGGCTCGATTGCGTAAGCACTGCCGGCCGAATAGGTGATTTCACTTCCGTCGTCATGGCGGCAGGTGATCTCGCCTTCCACGATCACTCCGATATGTTTGGCTTCGCAACTCTCCGTGCCGACCATCGGCTTAATGTCAGTGGACCATTTCCAACCGGGTTGGGCTGTGAGTTTCATGATCCGCTGACCACCGACGTTGACCATTTCGACTCTTGCGTTGTTGGGGGTCATCACCTCATCCGCCGCAGTGGCAAAATCTTTCGCTTCTATTGATGCCATTTTGTCTTCCTTGAATTATTGAGTGTCTCTCACCCGCCACTGTAGCATAACTTCTGTTTTTGTCGGTGAAGGATCATCGCATGTGCATCGCGATGTGCGAGGTGTCCTGATGTGGTGACATATATCTCGTCGCTGCCGGGCAGCCCGTAGTGTAATGCCTTGAGGTCGCTGATCAATTGCGCGAGTATCTGTTAGATATGACTCGCCCCTACCTCACCAAGTCCCGCTACATCGACGGTCTGCGATGTGAGAAGAAACTCTGGTTGGGCTGTAATCAGCGCCTGCCGTATGAGGAAGCAGCCCCTTTCTCGCTGGCGGATACGGGCCAGCGTGTCGGCCGCGGAGCCTGGGCACTGTTCCCTGGTGGTGTCGAAATCACCGAAAAGCCCTTCGAGCACGATGCGGCGGTTTCGCGCACGGCGAAGCTTATGGCAGAGGATGCGCCCGCCATCTTTGAGGGAGCTTTTGAGTTCCAGAACATCCTAATTCGCGTTGATATCCTGGAACGCCTCGAGAAGGGCTGGGGATTGCGGGAAGTTAAATCATCCACATCGGCTAGTGAGGAGAAGGGCCACGTGGATGACATCGCAGTGCAGTTGTATGTGCTTTCAGGCGCCGGTGTTAAGATTACCTCGATCGAACTGATTCATGTCAATCGTGACTATCGTCTGGATGATCAGGGTATTGTCTGGCCAGAGATGCTCCTCCGACAAGACCTTATGCTCGCGGTGACTGACCGCCTTGCACCAGTCGCGGACAAGGTCCCCCGTATGTTCGAGGTACTGGGGAGTGACGAGGTACCGGAGGTCTACGCCACCAAGAAGCTTTGTAACAAGCCTTACCGCTGTGATTTTTTTGATCATTGCATGGGGGCCAAGCCCGATGACTGGGCAGGAATTTTGTACCGCATTCATCCCAACCGCCTGGCTGCGCTCCATGCACAAGGCATCGAATCGATTCCTGATATTCCGGAAGACTTCGAACTCCCGGAAAAACAGGCCCTTGCGCTTAACTGCCTTGCCTCGGGTGAGATCTGGGTTTCGGACGAGTTGACCGATGCGCTCAGCCTGTTGGGTCCGCCAGCCTACTACATGGATTTTGAGACCATGGCATCCGGAATCCCGGTCTATCCAGGTACACGGCCCTACGAGTCAGTGCCGTTTCAGTTCTCGGTGCACGCTATAGATCTAGATGGCGTGTTGACACACAAGGCGTATCTTGCCGAGGGCGATGTTCATCCCGGGCGGGCATTTGCAGAAGCACTGATCTCTGCGATTTCTAACAGGAATCTGCCGGTGGTGGTCTATAACAAGGGCTTTGAGCTCGGGGTTCTGAAAGCCCTTGGCAAGATGTTTACCGACCTAGCCGAAGACCTTGGCAGTATCATGAGCAACGTGGTGGATCTGCTACCGGTGGTACGGGACCATGTTTGCCATCCGGGATTCCTAACCAAGCGTTCGCTGGATGCCGGCACGTACTCGATCAAAAACGTATTGCCCGCTTTGGTGCCCTCGATGAGCTATGGGGATCTAAATGGCGTGGCCGAAGGCGCAGAGGCCTCAAGGGTCTTTGCCGCGATTGTGCATGGCGCTTACATTGGGCACGAGGCCGATGACTACCGCCAACAACTGCTGGATTACTGCGCACAGGATACGCTCGCGATGGTCGAGATCCAAAAAGCACTGCACGCCCTGAGTCTCAATGGGGCAATGTCAGCCTAGGCCACACCCAGGCCGTTCAAAATAGATCGGCACTCACCAGTTGTCCGACGAACATCAAACTTCGGGTTTGTCGATAGCTAATGTGGAGAAACTGGACGGCTTGTGGTACAAATCACGAACGCTGATGCGGTGGGTGCTGCTATCCCATCTGAAAATCGGTCCGATAACCGTTCAGACGGCAACATATTGGAAAGACCACAAGGAGAAAACGAAGAATGACGACGTATACAGGAAGTTGTATGTGCGGTGCGGTCACTGTGAAAGTCGAGGGTGATCCCATGGCTATGCTGCTGTGTCACTGTAAAGACTGCCGGGCCTGGTCAGCGAGCCCTGTGAATGGTGCGGCTATCTGGCCGCCAGACAAAATGACCATCACTGACGGCGAGGATCAGGTTCAGAGCTACACGAGCTCTGAAGGTCACAAACGGGCCTTTTGCCAGAAGTGTGGTGGTCATGTCTTTCATGATGCCGGCCCCATGGGTATTGTCGATGTTTATGCTTCGGTGCTTAAAGATCTGGAGTTCAAGCCGGCTATCCATATCAACTACGAAAGCACCATATTGCCTATCAAGGACGGCTTGCCGAAATTCAAGGATTTTCCGGAAGACTTTGGCGGGTCCGGAGAATTGCTGCCCGAGTAGGACAGTCTGACCTGCGCCTGCTGTCTGTTTCCTCGTGGGTTCGGACAGCCCGAGTAACTCTAGCCCAGCAAAGTACTGACGCCCTTTGCTGGGCTGACGACCCGAAAGCATAATGTGCAGCGTCTAACTGCTGCTACAACTTTGCCCTTGCTGTCTCCATAACCATGGATCACGCACCGCAGCGGCCGGTTCGTTTCGACCGGTGTGCCGCATAGTTTCAGACAGGAGTCGCAACCCCAACGATGCCCTGGGCGCTCGTCATTGCCTGTTGTATCGGCATGTTTGCTGCAACAGCAAGCGGTTCGACCCGGGCCCCGTTTCTGATCGAGATGGCTGCCGATTTCGCGGTTGGCCTGCCTGCGATAGCCAACCTGTTCGGGATGACCGCTATTTTCTGGGGTATCTCGTCGTTTCTGTCGGGTAAAGGCGCAGACCGATGGGGTCGACGTTTCTTCCTCGTTGCCGGTCCTGGCGGTCTTGCAGCATCGCTGGTGGCAATTTCCCTGACAGAACAGTATTGGTCTATGGTGTTCTGTGTCGCGATTGCGGCTGCTTTCTGTGGTTCGTTTACCGCAGTCTCGATGGCTGAAGTGTCTTTGCGCACATCTGACCCGCAACGCGGCCGAGCGCTTGGCTGGGTGATGAGTGGACAATCCCTCACCCTGCTGATCGGCACACCCTCGGCGGCTTTGATCGGCGCCTCGATCGGATGGCGGGGTGTGCATGTCACGGTCGCTGGAGTGGCCGTTTTTGCTGTAATCCTTTTGTTAGTAAACACTGGCCGCCGGTCAGAGAAACCGGAAATCTTTCACCGGCCTGCCGGGGCTGCACCGCCCACTCTCTTGCAGGCCCTAAACGCTCCGGTCGTGAGACTCTTTGCCTCGTTGATCCTGGAACGGATCGGATTTGGTCTGGCGGCATTCTTTTATCCAGCATTTCTTCGAACAGCCTATGATCTTCAGATCGCGGCCGTGGCCCTGCCGCTGGTAGCGTTTGCGGTAGGCAACATCGCAGGCACGATTCTGGGTGGTCAACTCGCCGATCGGTACCCGTTTCGAAGAAAAAGTATTGCCGGAATGCTGTTTCTGTCTGGCGCGTTTGCCCTGGCCTGGTTTCTCTGGACCCCAGACCTGATGACCACCACCTTACTGGGGGTAGGGTTCTCCCTGTTTAATGCGTTGTCTAGGCCCCCGATGGTGTCTGCTCTTGCCGATGGTCCTGTGGAAGTACGTGGCGTCATCATGGGATTGAACAGTACGGTCGCCAGCATTGG
>CAZEKE010000135.1:0-4780 GCA_964512815.1 uncultured Acidiferrobacteraceae bacterium | reverse complement strand
ACTAAGGCATCACAGACATCCATCTGGCTCAAACGCTACACGTCCCTCTTCGGCCACCCGGTCTTCAATGAAAGCACACGACTCGACTGACAGTTCGGCGCCACGATCATCGGGTCGCCTGGGGCGAGCACTCCACCGCCTAGGTTCAATGCCCGTTTTCTACGCTCTGGCTGGGCTATGGATTCCGTGGCTGGGCGGAGTCTGTGCTGTGCTTTTTGCCATCGGTCTCTACGGCGCCCTGATCTCGGCACCACCTGACTATCAGCAAGGGGACAGTTACAGAATCATTTTCGTCCACGTACCGGCCGCCTGGCTGTCGATGTCTGTGTATCTGGTCATGGCGGTCGCCAGCGGCATTGGGTTGATCTGGCGGATTAAGCTGGCTGAAGTCATTGCCCGGACCAGCGCGCCAATCGGGGCGTCTTACACCTTCCTCGCGCTCGCAACCGGTTCAATCTGGGGCAAACCCATGTGGGGCACCTGGTGGGTCTGGGATGCCCGACTAACCTCGGAGCTGATCCTGCTGTGTCTGTATCTTGGCTTTATCGCATTGCAATCAGCCATTCAAGACCGGCGCAGCGCCGCACGTGCGGGTGCCGTGCTGGCTCTGGTCGGCGTAGTCAACCTGCCGATCATTCACTACTCGGTTGAATGGTGGAACACCCTGCACCAGGGGCCGACCATCACCAAGCTCGATGCGCCATCGATCCATATCAGCATGCTCGTTCCCCTGCTCGTGATGACACTGGCTTTTAAGCTCCATTTCGTGACCGCTCTCTTGGCAGGAGCGCGGTCGGAAATCCTTGAAAGGGAGCAAGGGACCCGGTGGGTGGCGGCCCTGACCTTGAAATGAACGTCGCCGAATTTCTCGATATGGGCGGCTACGCCGCCTTCGTCTGGCCGGCCTACGGTATCGTTGCAGTGGCGTTGCTGTTGAACCTGATTTTGCCCTTGAAGCGCCATCAGCGCCTGCGCCGGGAAATCGGCCAGCGTACTGCCAAGACTCCCCCGCCCAGCCCGTGACGCCAAAGCGCAGGCAACGGTTCATAATGGCGAGCCTTCTGGTGTCGGGCGTGGCGGTGTCCATCGGTCTCGCCCTGATAGCGCTCAACAAAAACATCAATCTTTTTTTCAGCCCCGCCCAGGTTACGGCCGGGGAAGCACCCCGCGACAGTACTTTTCGGCTAGGCGGTATGGTTGTTCCGGGTTCAGTGCAGCGGCCCGGCGAAGGACTGGTCGTGTCCTTTCGTCTCACGGACACGGTAGAAACCGTCACCGTCGTTTATGAAGGCATCCTGCCGGATCTTTTTCGTGAAAACCAGGGCATCGTGACACAGGGGCGTCTGCTTTCGGATGGCACTTTCGAGGCCCAGCAGGTGCTGGCCAAACATGACGAAAACTACATGCCGCCCGAGGTGGCCGATGCGCTGGAAAAAGCCCGCCAGATGGGGTTGAAGTGATCCCCGAACTGGGGCTGTTCGCGCTGATCGTGGCGTTGTGCGTTGCGCTCGTCCAGGCAGTCGTTCCGCTGGCCGGTGCAATGACCCGCAACAGTGCCTGGTTGGCGCTGGCTCGCCCCGCGGCCTTTGCGCAGTTCGGCCTCGTACTGATCGCATACGGGTGTTTGACCGCAGCTTTTCTCGGCAACGATTTCAGTGTTGCTTACGTTGCACAGAACTCGAACTCCAAGTTGCCGCTGCTGTACAGGATCTCCGGGGTCTGGGGTGCACACGAGGGTTCATTGCTGCTGTGGGCGTTGATTCTGTGCCTCTGGACCATTGCTGTCGCGCGCTTCAGCCGCAGTGTGCCCGACGACATGACGGCTCGGGTGCTCGGCATTATGGGTCTGATCAGCATCGGTTTCCTTTCGTTCATTCTGTTCACGTCAAGCCCGTTTGAACGCCAGTTTCCGGTTCCCCTGGATGGACGAGACCTCAACCCGCTGCTGCAGGACCCCGGTCTTGCCATCCACCCGCCGATGCTTTACCTCGGCTATGTCGGCTTCTCCGTGAGCTTCGCCTTTGCCATCGCTGCACTGATGAACGGTCGACTCGATACCGCCTGGGCCCGATGGTCACGGCCGTGGACAGCCATGGCCTGGTCGTTCCTCACGGTGGGGATTGCGTTGGGTAGTTGGTGGGCCTACTACGAACTGGGATGGGGTGGCTGGTGGTTCTGGGATCCTGTTGAGAACGCCTCGTTTATGACCTGGCTGGTCGGCGCGGCTCTCATTCACTCTCTCGCGGCCACCGAGAAACGCGGGGTCTTCAGGGCGTGGACGGTCCTGTTGGCCATTTTCGCATTCTCATTGTCGTTACTGGGAACGTTTCTGGTCCGCTCCGGCGTTCTGACTTCGGTGCATGCTTTTGCATCTGATCCGGCACGCGGACTCTTTATCCTGATTTTCCTTGCGATTATTACGGGCGGTGCACTTGCCCTGTATGCCTGGCGGGCACCTGCAATCCGGAGTGTGGTCGGCCTGCAGATGGTCTCCAGGGAGGCGGCACTGTTGCTGAACAACGTGCTGTTAGTGGCCACTACCGGAGCGGTCCTGCTGGGAACGCTCTATCCGCTGGTGGTTGATGCACTGGATCTTGGCAAGATCTCGGTAGGCCCACCCTACTTCAACACAGTGTTTGTGCCCCTGACTCTGCCACTTGGTGTGTTCATGGCAATCGGCGCACTGTTGCGCTGGAAGCAGGACAGCTTTCGGCGGCTGTGGCCCCAACTGCGCATCCTGCTGGCGGCAAGCGTTGTTGGCGGAGGCATCTGGCCACTGGCGATGAGCCGCTATGAGATCGGCGCGGCACTGGCCGCAACACTCGGAATCTGGGTCATCCTATCGGCCTGCCACAGTCTCTGGATACGAACGGCAACCAGGCGGCGATGGCAAGGGCTGCGCAACACACCCTCGGGACTCTGGGGCATGGCACTCGCCCATTGCGGAGTCGGTGTATTTATCATCGGTGTGGCATTCACGTCGATTTATACCGTTGAAAAAGATCTGCGCATGGCGCCAGGCGACAGCTTTGAGGTCCAGGGATACCACTACCGCTTCGAAGGGGTCGAAAAGCGCGCCGGACCCAATTACGCGAGCCAGACCGGGCGGGTCACAGTTTCGCGGGACGGGCGGCAGATAGCATCGCTGATGCCCGAGAAAAGGACCTACAACGTTCAGCGCATGCCGATGACCGAAGCCGGGATTGCACCCGGGCTTTTTGCCGATTTCTATGTTGTGCTGGGTGAACCACTGGGGAGCGACGGAAGTTGGGCTGTACGTATCTACTACAAGGCTTATATCCGCTGGATTTGGCTGGGCGCATTGCTGATGGCCTGTGGCGGTCTGCTGGCCGCGAGCGACCGGCGTTACCGTTCACTGGGCCGCCAGAAGGCTCTGGCCGGGCCCGCCGACAGTGCGCTTGTCGCAGGACGCAGTTGAATGACAGTCGAGCATAGCCGGGGGCGCTGGATCGTCAGTGCTGTCTTCGGTGCCGCACTGCTCCTGGGCCACCCCAAGGGGCTGATTGCCGCCACAATTGAAGCCTTGACCTTCGACACCCCTGCTGAGGAGACGCGTTACAGAAGTCTTGTGGCCGAACTCCGCTGCCTGGTCTGCCAAAACCAGAACCTGGCAGATTCCAATGCGGAGCTCGCCCAGGACCTTCGCCGGGTGACCTACCAGATGATCCGCTCCGGGCGCAGCGACACTGAGATCGTCGACTTCATGGTCTCTCGGTATGGAGATTTCGTCCTTTACCGGCCGCCTTTGACGCCCGCCACGTTATTTCTCTGGGCTGGCCCTGTCTTCTTTCTGCTCCTGGGTCTGGCTTTTGCGGCGCGGACGCTCCGCTCACGTTTCAGGTCCACACTCCAGAGCGGACTCGAGGAGCGGGCCCGCCACAAAGTGCGCCAATTGCTTGACGACGACCCGTGATTCTGTTCGTCGTTTTTGCCGGTCTGATCCTACTGGGGGCGCTGGCTCTGATCATCCCGCCGCTGTTCCGCCGGCGTCCCCGTGTTTCCGCAGAGCGCGATGATCTCAATATCCGCTTTGCCCGAGAGCGACTGGCAGAACTCAAAGCCGAACGGGCAGCGGGACGTCTGAGTGACAGTGACTTTGATCAGACCAAAGCGGATATTGAAGACGCTCTGCTGGCCGATCTCGACTCGCCCGAGGCTGGGCCGCCCGAAACGCAGTCAAAACCCTACATCGCTATCGTCGTTGCAGCCCTGCTGCCGATCACCGCGGTCATGCTGTACCTCAAGCTGGGTACGCCGGCTGGGGTGGTCGGCGTCCTCCAAGTCGCCCCTTCGGCCGAATCTACGACCGATTCCCGAACAACCGAAACACTGCTTCTGGAACTCAAGGACAAGCTGGCCCAGAACCCGACGGACAGTCGCGGCTGGTCGATCCTGGCACACATCATGATGAGTCTAGGCAACTACCCCGAGGCGGTCACGGCCTACGAGAAACTCTACGAACTCACCGGTGAAAAACCAGACGTAATGGCCCGCTATGCTGATGCGCTGGCCATGGCGGCGGGTGGTGACTTCAGCGGCCGACCCGCTGAACTGATTCAAAAGGCCCTGGAACTCGACCCTGATCAGCCCCAGGGACTATGGCTGGCCGGCATGGTAGCCGAGGCGCGGGGCGAAATAGGACTGGCCCTTCATCACTGGTACCGTCTGGAACCATTGCTGCGCAACGAACCCGAACATGCAAAAGAGCTCAGCTCGCTCATCGAACGTGTGACGAGCCTTGCTACCGAGCAGGGTCTCG
>CAZEKE010000134.1:0-3513 GCA_964512815.1 uncultured Acidiferrobacteraceae bacterium | reverse complement strand
GGCCGAACCGCTTCAGATTCCGCCGTTATCCAGTTTCCAGTCACAACTCGATGGGACCGGAGATCGCCAGGTGTCAACGACCATGGCGTTCGTACGTATTCTCAGCACCCTGGTGCGTGACGAGCAGATCGGTTCCCGGGTGGTGCCCATCGTACCGGATGAATGCCGCACCTTCGGAATGGAAGGCATGTTCAGACAACTCGGTATCTATTCTGCAAAAGGACAGCTCTACGAACCCGAGGATTCGGATCAGTTGATGTATTACCGCGAGGACAAAAAAGGTCAGGTGCTCCAGGAAGGCATCACCGAAGCAGGCGCCATGTCGTCCTGGATCGCGGCAGCCACCGCCTATGCCAATCACGGTAAGGCAATGATTCCGTTTTATATCTTCTACTCGATGTTTGGCCTGCAACGGATCGGTGACCTGGCCTGGGCCGCCGGCGATATTCAGGCCCGCGGCTTCCTGATAGGCGGCACTGCAGGGCGAACCACACTTGCCGGGGAGGGGCTGCAGCATCAGGACGGGCACAGCCTGCTTCTCGCCTCGGCGATACCGAACTGTGTCTCCTACGACCCGGCTTACGGCTATGAACTGGCTGTCATCGTTCGCGACGGTCTGCGAAGGATGTTCAGCGAGCGGGAAAACGTCTATTACTACATCACGGTCATGAACGAGAATTACGCGCATCCGGCGATACCGGAAGGAGTGGAAACCGGCATCCTGAAGGGTATGTATCGAGTCCGTGCTGCGCGCCGCGGCCGTAAGGCAACACCGCGGGTTCAGCTGCTGGGCAGCGGTACGATTCTCAGAGAAGCGCTGGGGGCAGCCGATCTGCTGGAAGAGGACTTCGGCATTCAGGCTGACGTCTGGAGCGTCACCAGCATGAACGAGTTGAGCCGTGAAGGGCGAGACGTTGAACGCTGGAATATGCTGCACCCGGAAGAAGAGCCCAAGCAAAGCCATGTGGAGCAGTGCCTTGCCAATGAACAGGGCCCAGTCGTCGCTGCAACAGATTATGTCAACAGTTACGCCGAGCAGATCCGGGCTTTCATACCCCAACGTTACACTGTTCTTGGAACCGATGGATTCGGCCGCAGCGGAACCCGCTCCCAATTGCGGGAATTTTTCGAGGTCAACCGCTATTACATCTCGGTGGCCGCCCTCAAGGCACTTGCCGAGGAAAGCGCGCTGCCCTCGTCTACCGTGTCGGATGCGATATCAAAATACGGCATCGATACGGCCAGACCGAACCCGATCCTCGCATGAGTACCTTTCGCCTGTCTCAGTATCCGTCATGACCCAGTTGAAAGAAATTGCCGTTCCTGACATCGGCGATTTCGAGTCGGTAGACATCATTGAGGTGCTGGTGGCACCGGGAGATGTCATCCGTGCCGAAGATCCGCTGGTGACCTTGGAGAGTGACAAGGCAACCATGGATGTACCGGCACCTTTTGGCGGCACGATCAGCGACCTCAAGGTGCAGACCGGTGACAAGGTGGCCCAGGGCAGTGTGCTGTGCACGATCGAAACCGTGGACGACCCGGCCGTTACGCAGATCCCGGAACCAGCCGACCACCCGGCTCAGACCGACGTCCGTTCGCCTCCGCCGTCGGCCGTCCCGGAGGCAGCTGGCGAGGCGCCGGCGGCGGCACCCCAGGTACCCCAACCGCCGCCTACGCTGCCGCCCCCCTTCGAGCGATGTGGCGGCGCCCTGCCGCATGCCAGCCCCGCGGTGCGGGGTCTGGCCCGCGAACTGGGCGTGGACCTGAGTGCCATTCGCGGTACCGGACCCAAGGGCCGGATTCTCAAAGAGGATGTACAGCTGCACGTCAAGGAAGTACTGAGCCGCCCTGCAGGACCCACTCAGTTAACCACTGTGACCGAGGCTGCTGCCGATGGTCCCGGTATTCCCCCGCCACCGCAAGTCGACTACAGCCGGTGGGGTCCTACAGAGACAGCGCCGTTGTCCCGAATCCAGAAGGTTTCCGGCCCGCATCTGCAGCGGGCGTGGCTCAACATTCCCCATGTCACCCATCATGATGAGGCTGACATCACAGACCTGGATACGTTCCGTCGATCGCTGACAAGCCCAGCAACGGATACCCCGGTTCACGTCACCGTGCTGGCTTTTCTGGTCAAGGCGGTAGCAGCCGGCCTGGACCGCTTCCCGAAATTCAACGCGGCGCTCAACCCCGATGGCCAGAGCCTTACCTACCGGAAATTCTTCAACGTCGGAATCGCCGTCGATACCGAAGAGGGCCTGGTCGTTCCGGTCATCAGCGATGTCGATAGCAAAGGGATCCTGCAGATCGCTGGCGAAATGGACGATCTCGCCACCCGGGCACGCGGCGGAAAGCTCACACCCGATGATCTACAGGGCGGCTGTATCAGCATTTCCAACCTGGGTGGCATCGGTGGTACTGCTTTTACCCCGATCGTCAACGCCCCACAGGTCGCAATCCTGGGCGCTGCGCGATCGCGCATGATGCCGCTCTGGGACGGAGAGGCATTCCAGCCAAGGCTGGTGCTGCCGCTATCGGTGTCCTACGATCACCGGGTCATCGACGGGGCTGAAGCGGCCCGCTTCACGGTCTTCGTCCGCGAATTGCTGGAAGACATCCGACGACTGGCCCTGTAACCCTGAGGCTGACGCCATGACACAAGAGACGGTCATCAAAGTGCCCGACCTCGGTGACTTTCCCGAAGTCGAGATCATCGAAATTCTGGTCTCACCAGGCGACACGGTAGAAATCGAGACGCCGCTGCTGACACTGGAAAGCGACAAGGCCTCCATGGACCTGCCCTCACCGATGGCCGGCAAAATCACCGAGCTGCTGATCTCGGTCGGAGACAAGGCATCCGCAGGAACACCGGTGATGACCATCAGCGGGGCATCCAGGTCCGGCAGCGACCCATCCGCTGAACCTGAAACACCTGTCTCACCAGCAGTGACCGGGACTGCATCCAGTGCTGACATCAAGACCGTACTGCTGGTCCTCGTTTCGTGCCCCTTGGGCTACACCGCCGCATTTCGAGCAGCCGATCTGGGGGTCGAGACGGTGCTCATCGAAAAAGATCCGACCCTCGGTGGGGTGTGCCTGAACGTCGGGTGTATCCCCTCCAAGGCCCTGCTGCATGCGGCCCGGGTCATCGAGGAGGCCAGTGAAATGGAGTCAGCCGGCATCGAATTCGGCCGGCCCCAGATCCATCTTGAAGATCTCAAGACCTGGAAAAACGATATTGTCGGCCGGTTAACGGCAGGCCTGGCCGCGCTGGCGAAAAAGCGCAGCGTCAGGGTCATTCAAGGCACCGGCCGCTTCACCTCAGCCAACCGTCTCACGGTAGACGACGGTAACCACCAGACGGACATCGAGTTTGCGCATGCCATTATCGCGGCAGGCTCTGAGCCAACCGTTATTCCTGGCCTGCCCGAAGACAGCCGGGTGATGGACTCGACCGGGGCACTGTCGCTTGACGACGTTCCCGAACGGCTGCTGATTATTGGCGGCGGC
>CAZEKE010000133.1:0-4727 GCA_964512815.1 uncultured Acidiferrobacteraceae bacterium | reverse complement strand
GGCTTGGCCGTCTGTACCCTAAATCTGCCTCCCCTGGCCGCGTCGAGGCTCTAACGGCGGATGCGGCCGCCCGGCCGTACCCGGGCCCGGCCGGGCGGCGGCGCGGAAATCTGTGGATCTGGCTGAGCGCTTCCGTATTTCTAGCCGGGCTGCTGTTTGTCCAGGTTCGTTTTCTACTGTTTGAGGATTTGTCCATCATTACGATGGCGAGGCCCTACCTCAGCGTGTTTTGTGCAACGCTGGACTGCACACTGCCAGCCCCGTTTTCCGGCCCAGTATTTCGGGTCACGGAAACAAAGATCGACCTGCATCCGGACATACCCGGTGCAGTCATCGTGAAAATACACCTGTTGAACCGCAGCAACAAAGACAGATCGCACCCGGAAATCGAACTTAACTTGAGTGATCGGAATGCCCGGGTGGTCGGACGACGTCATTACCTGCCCGCCGCGTTTCTTGCAAGAGAGACCGAGGACCGGGTTTCTGCTGGCGGTCGCTCTGTTGTCACCCTGATCCTGGCCCGACCGGAAGACAATGTGGTCGGCTTCGAAGCACGAATCGTCGGCAACGGTTAATCATTCCAGAACCACGATGAAGACCCAGACTCCAGAACTTCGGATCGGTTCGATCGCCCTTGCTGGCAAAGCACTCGCTGCTCCGATGGCCGGGGTTTCCGATCGACCCTACCGAAGAATTGCAAGGGCCTATGGTGCTGCACTCGCAGTGTCAGAAATGGTGAGTTCCAAACCCTCGCTGCGTAATACCGCGTTGAGCCGGCGTCGGATCGACCACCAGGACGAGCCAGGCCCGATCAGCGTTCAGCTTCTGGGTGCCGACCCTATCGAGATGGCAGAAGCGGCACGATTCAACGTAGACCGCGGAGCGGATATCATCGACATCAACATGGGTTGTCCGTCAAAGAAAGTGTGCAATCGAATGGTCGGTTCGGCGCTCTTACGGGATGAAACATTGGTAGGACAGATTCTCGAATCTGTGGTCCGTGCTGTAGAAGTACCGGTGACGCTCAAGCTTCGCACCGGCTGGGACCCGGAGCACAGAAACGGGATTCAGATCGCCCGGATTGCAGAAGCTTCTGGTATACAGGCGCTGGCGATACACGGGCGAACTCGCCAATGCAAATTCAAAGGCGCGGTGGAATACGATACCATCCGGCGGATCAAAGCCCGGACCCGAATTCCGGTCATCGCTAATGGAGACATCGATACCCCAGCCAAAGCCAAGGCAGTGATGGACTATACCGGCGCGGACGGGGTGATGATCGGCCGGGCGGCCCAGGGCCAGCCCTGGCTGTTCCAGCGAATCAGCGACTACCTGAATACCGGAGATGACCCCGGCGATCCACCGCCAGCCAGCAAACATGATACGCTACTGCAGCACCTTGCAGAGCTGTACTCGCTGTATGGTGGTACGCTGGGCGCACGAATCGCACGCAAACACGTGTCATGGTACACCGCACTGATGGACAACGGGCGATCACTGCGACGGGGTTTCAACCTTATTGAAGAGCCTGATGATCAGATCGAATTCATTTCCCGGAATCTGTCCGGACCCTAGGCGGTGACCCTTCCCGGCTGTGAATAAACCCACTCACCCACCGCTCAATTATTTCGTCAGACAGTCGATTGAACAGTACTTCAACGCACTCAACGGCGAGCAGCCCGGCGATGTCTACGAAATGGTCATCAAGGAAGTCGAGCGACCGCTACTCGAAGTGGTTATGCGGGAAGTCAACGGTAACCAGTCACAGGCCGCCCGGATTCTCGGTATCAACCGCAATACGCTACGCAAGAAACTGAAGCGCCACCGCCTGAGTGACTGATTGAACGGTTGCGGCCATGCCCCATACCCCACCCGACTAAATGTGACATCTGTTCAACCTAGATGACAGACTGCGCCTATAGCCCGATTAGGAGGGCGCTGATCAGCGTCTCAGACAAACGAGGCGTGGCGGACTTTGCCGGCCAACTCCAGCAATTCGATGTCGAGATCCTGTCAACTGGTGGCACAGCACGACTGCTCCGGGAAAAAGGCGTCCCGGTTACAGAGGTCTCCGATTACACCGGTTATCCGGAAATGATGGAGGGACGAGTCAAGACGCTGCATCCCAGATTACATGGCGGCATACTCGGCCGCCGTGGAGCGGACGACGAGCAGATGCGCCAAGCCGACATTCCACCCATAGACCTTGTGGCCGTCAATCTTTATCCGTTCGTGCAAACGGTTTCCCGTGAGAACTGTACCCGGGATCAGGCTATCGAGAACATTGATATTGGCGGACCCGCGCTACTCCGCGCAGCTGCCAAAAACCATGATGCCGTCACGGTCCTGGTTAACAGCCAGGACTACGAAATCGTGATCACGGAACTTCAGAAACACGGCGGGGTGTCCCGGGAGACTCGAGCCCGCCTGGCCGCTCTGGCGTTCAGCCATACCGCAGATTATGACGGCGCCATTTCAAATTACCTCACTCGAGACGAAGACAGTGGCTTTTCCGAGGTGCTCAATCTGCAGTTTCACAAATCAAGCGGGTTGCGCTACGGCGAGAACCCGCATCAGAGAGCAGCGTTCTATCAAGATCCAGCGCCGTTGCCCGGCACGCTGCCCGCAGCCGAACTGGTACAGGGCAAGGCACTGTCGTTCAATAATGTGGCTGATGCGGACGCAGCACTGGAATGTGTCAGCGCTTTTGAGGATACCGCTTGCGTGATCGTCAAGCACGCCAACCCTTGTGGCGTTGCGGTGGCTGAAACGACAGTGAATGCTTACGAAAGGGCCTTTTGCACGGATCCCCAATCGGCATTTGGCGGCATCATAGCCTTCAACCGCACACTGGACGCCGCAACAGCCAGCGCAATTGTCGAACATCAGTTCGTAGAATTGATCATCGCCCCCGACTGGACAGTCGAAACCGCCCGGATTCTGGGCACGAAACCAGGCCTACGGGTCATGTTGAGCGGAGCGCAGAACCGAAACGTATTCGCACAATACAATTTCAAACGGGTGGCCGGCGGGCTGCTCGTTCAGGAGCAGGACTCAGGAGAAATTGGCGCGGCTGGGCTCAAGGTGGTCACTGAACGAAAGCCAACCGATGCTGAGCAGCAAGACCTTCTGTTTGCCTGGACCGTCGCAAAATTCGTCAAGTCAAATGCTATTGTTTTCGCCGCCGACCAGCGCACAATCGGTATTGGAGCGGGCCAGATGAGCCGGGTCTACTCAGCCAGGATTGCGGGCCTCAAAGCAGCCGACGAGAACCTCGAGACCACAGGTTCGGTCATGGCCTCGGACGCTTTCTTTCCGTTCCGAGACGGTATAGACGCTGCCGCTGCTGCGGGCATCTGCGCTGTGATCGAACCCGGGGGTTCGGTTCGCGACGACGAGGTGATCAAGGCCGCTGATGAACACGGAATCGCCATGCTGTTTACGGGCATGAGACATTTTCGCCATTGATCGATGAGTCGATGAAAGTTCTGGTAATCGGTGGTGGCGGGCGAGAACACGCGCTGGCTTGGAAGCTGGCCTGTTCGGACCGGGTTTCGTCAGTCTACGTTGCGCCGGGCAATGCCGGAACCGCACGGGAACCCGGAGTACACAATATATCCATCCAGGTGGAAGCTGTAGACGAGCTGCTTGAGTTCGCGCTATCTGAGAAGATCGACCTGACGGTTGTAGGCCCCGAGGGACCGTTGGTCGAAGGCATAGTCGATCTATTCTCCAATGCTGGTCTGGCTTGTCTTGGACCAAGACAAGGCGCCGCACGGCTGGAGGGCTCGAAGTCCTTTGCCAAGGCGTTTCTTCGGCGCCACGGCATACCCACTGCGGGCCACCGGGTGTTCACTGATGCCGGAGAAGCGCTTGAATGGCTCGATCATGCCGAATATCCAGTGGTGCTCAAAGCCGACGGACTGGCGGCCGGTAAAGGCGTGGTTATTGCTCAGAACCTTGAAGAAGCACGCCAGGCGGTTAATCAGATTTTAGTTGAAGGTCGCTTCGGTTCAGCCGGAGAGCGTCTCGTGATCGAAGACTACCTGATTGGCGAAGAGGTGAGCTTCATCTGTCTAGTGGCGGACTCCAGCGTGGTGCCTCTCGCGACGTCACAGGATCACAAGACCCGTGACGCCGGTGACTGCGGACCGAACACAGGGGGTATGGGTGCTTACTCACCAGCCCCAGTGGTCGACCCAGATATGCACCAGCGCATCATGCGCCAGGTGATTGAGCCTACCGTCAATGGCCTGGCCGCAGAGGGAATTCCTTACTGCGGATTTCTCTATGCAGGACTGATGGTTGGCGCGGACGGGGTACCGCATGTTCTCGAGTTCAACTGTCGGCTGGGAGACCCCGAGACCCAACCGATTCTGCTCCGCTTAAGATCGGACCTGGCTGTCCTTTTCCGGGCGGCCCTGGACGGCACCCTGGACCAATTCGCCGTACAGTGGGATTCTAGACCTGCGCTGGGTGTGGTTATGACATCCGCTGGATATCCAGACCATTACCCGAAGGGAGATATCATCACCGGACTGGCCGAAGCCGAATCGGACAACATAAAGATCTTTCACGCCGGTACAGATGAGCTCGATGGGCAAACCGTCACCAATGGAGGCCGGGTGCTCTGTGTCACGGCACTTGGGGAAGACATCGGCCGTGCCCGGCAATCCGCATATGCTTCCCTAAAAAAGATTCACTGGCAGGGTGCCTACTGGCGAGAC
>CAZEKE010000132.1:0-2550 GCA_964512815.1 uncultured Acidiferrobacteraceae bacterium | reverse complement strand
CCGGTGGGATGCAACAACGTGTGGGTCTCGCCCGCGCGATGGCGGTCGATCCGGAAATCTTGATTTTCGACGAGCCGTTCAGTGCGTTGGATCCCTTGATCCGCCGTGAAATGCAGGACGAACTGCTCAACATCCAGGCGGAAGTCCAGAAAACAATGATCTTCATCACCCATGATTTTCTGGAGGCAATCAAGATGGGCGACCGTATCGCAATCATGAAAGATGGTGAGGTCGTCCAGATCGGAACACCGGAAGAGATCGTTACCGATCCGGTTGATGATTATGTACGTGAATTTACTGAAGACGTGCCGCGCTACAAGGTCGTGAGCGTTGGTAGGGTGATGCGGACCGTCTCCGATCAGAGCCTGATCGAAAGTACCGAACGTGTTAATCAGCGTGACAAGATTGATTCACTGATCGACAAAGTAACAAGAAGCGATGGACCGCTTGCAGTCGTCGACGATGAAGACGAGGTCGTTGGCGAGATCACCCAGACGATGATTCTGAAAGCCATGAGCAGCCGCGCGTAGGTAGCCGCGTGATTCCATACGGTAACAAAAAAGTGCAACTGTTCTCTTGAAAGTTGGAGCCCGCAAGTGGATTCGAACCACCGACCTGCTGATTACAAATCAGCTGCTCTGCCAACTGAGCTATGCGGGCTCTGGCTCTAGTAAAAAGCCCTGCCGACTGCTGCACGGCGCACAAAGTTTAGGCAATGACCTGCCTCAGGGCAAACTAAAACCCTTATTGCACCGTCCTCATAGGCGAACCCCGCAGGGCACCGCAGCCAGCCGAACCAAGGCATCGGCCCAATCCAGTGCAGTCAGAGCCTGTCGGCGCTCTTCCGTCACCACGTCGGAGACTTCGAGCCAGCGTAAAGGACCTAGAACTCTGGATTCCGGCCGGGCTTTGGCATCCAGCCCCTGCGCTATCAATTCTGCGGCGAACCGCCCGGCCTCTTCTTCGTGGGCAAAACTTCGTATCGACAGAATCTTCCCACCCTTGTCGGGCTGGGCACGGCGCTCCAATCCAAGATTTTGGAGTTTCCTGTCAGTAGCCTCCATCTCGACCGTGCTTTTGAATGGACCGGTGTAGACACTGAAGCTTCTGTGCTCCCGAGCACTGACCACGTTCCGGGTAAATCCAAAACCCCTGTTCACCAGCAACTGGGAACCCTGCGCGTAGGTTTCCTCGGTCGCGAAGGGGCCGATTCGCATACAGTCCGCGGATACCTGACTGCTGCGCCGGGCTTCGCTTTCATGAAGCAGCTCCATGCTGTCTTCATTCACGGAGGGTGCTGGGGGTGCATAAGCCACCGAGATCTGAGTTGGATGGCCTGTCACCCAGATATACAAGGCAGCGTTCAACAGCACCAAAGCTACAAACACCCATCTCATCGGTCTTTCGCCTCAGCAATTATCGTGGGCTGCGGGGGGCCTGAATCAACTTGGGGTGCAAATTGCAGAACCTGCCGTAACCGGGATTATCTCACCTGTCAGTACCGATTCAACGGAACCGTCCGCCGACCCAATTCGATAAGCACCCTGGTCGTCGACTCCTAGCGCCTGCCCTGTTATCGTCGAGTCTGCGACACGTGCGCAGACCATCCGGCTCCGGTAAGCATCAAAGCGGTTCCAGTCTGCGACCTGTCCCTTGAATCCGTTCAGATCGAATTCCGCCAGCGCGGCACTCAGATCGATCAACAGCGTAGCGGCAAGATCCGTACGATCAGGAAGAATCTCGGCTACTTTGGAAAGGTTTGCTACCTGACGGCCCGCCTGGTCCTCTATCGAAACCGGATTCAGCAAGTTGATGCCGAGCCCAACCACCACTCGGCAGGCATTTCCAGGACCATCCACAACATCAACCAGAATTCCCGCCAGTTTCCCACTCTGACAGAGCACATCGTTAGGCCATTTGAGCTGTATATCTCGTGCACCTAACCCTTTCAGGCGGCGGGCCACAGTCAACCCCAGCGAAAGGCTCAATCCCTGAATCCGACTTGGGCCACGTGTCAGCTGCCAGGCAAGCGACAACATGATGTTCCGGCACGGTACACCGTACCACACTCGCCCCTGTCGCCCGCGTCCCTGACTCTGGTACTCGGTCATACAAGCCCGGCCGTGCAGGTCATCGTCACTTGGCCAGCGCAGCAGCCGGGTGCTGGTGGACTCGACCGTGTCCATGACTTCCAGCCGGTTTGCTGTCACGAGCCCCGCTGCAGTTAGAGTGTCCCGTAATCGCTGATGGTCCAGAAACTCAAGTGATTCAGACAGCCTGTAGCCTGCCCCAGAACAGCCTTGAATTTCGAACCCAAAGGTACGGAGCGCTCTGACCCGGCTCCTGACCATAGCCGTGGACACACCGAGCCGGCCGGCGATGACTTGACTGCTCAACCAGGCCGACCCATCCAGAACCCGGAGGACATCAATGCACTCTTTCACGTTTCGTCCGATGCCATCTCGGCCCGCAAACGGGCAAGCTTTTCCCGGATCCGGGACTCAAGGCCACTGTCGACCGGCGCATAGTAACGCCGGCCGTTCAGTGCGT
>CAZEKE010000131.1:0-2591 GCA_964512815.1 uncultured Acidiferrobacteraceae bacterium | reverse complement strand
CGGCGCACCCATAACTGGCCACCGCCACCGCCCGCTGTGAACAAAACAGCCAGACTCCGAAAGCAAAAATGAACAAGGGCAAACTCTGGGCCGGGCGGTTTCAAGACGATACCGATGTTGCGGTAGAAAGATTCACCGCATCGGACCATTTTGACCGGCGACTGGCCAGCTATGACATCGCCGGTTCAATCGCTCACGCACGCATGCTGGCGGCCCGCGGCATCCTGGGTCGATCCGAATCGGAAGCCATCGTCGAGGGCCTGCGGGCCATCGCAGTTGAAATCGAAGAGGGCCTTTTTCAATGGTCGGCGGGTCTGGAAGACGTGCACATGAATATCGAGGCCCGCCTGACCGAGCGCATTGGGGAGGCTGGGAAAAAACTGCACACCGCCCGTTCGCGTAATGATCAGGTCGCCACAGATATGCGGCTGTTCGTATGCGATGCCATCGACCGGCTCCGCACCGGAATCACCGGTCTGCAGAAGGCACTTGTAGAGGTCGCGGACACCTACGCCGAATCCATCATGCCGGGAATGACCCACCTCCAGAACGCTCAGCCCGTCACCTGCGGACACCATATGCTGGCCTGGGTCGAGATGCTGGAGCGTGACTGGCAGAGAATGGCGGACTGTCGAACCCGGGCAGACGTCATGCCGCTGGGATCGGCGGCCCTGGCTGGCACGAGCTTTGACATAGATCGGCAGATGACCGCCAATGAGCTTGGATTCGAGGCGCTATCGCGTAATTCTCTGGACGCGGTTTCAGACCGTGATTTTGTCATCGAGCTTGCCTCGACCCTTGCGATACTGGCTGTTCACTTCTCGCGGATGGCCGAAGAACTGGTCTTGTGGGCCTCCGAGCCATTCGGGTTCGTTGACCTGGGCGATGCATTCTGCACGGGTTCCAGCATCATGCCGCAGAAAATGAACCCCGACGTTGCTGAACTGGTACGTGGCAAAACGGGCCGAATGGTGGGCCACCTGGTTTCCCTGCTGGTTCTGATGAAGGGTCAACCGCTGGCCTACAACAGGGACAACCAGGAAGACAAAGAACCGGTCTTCGATGGCGTGGACACGGCGCTGGCGTGCCTTGATGTGCTGACGCCGCTGGTCGGACAGATGAAGTTCGACGAGGATAAAATGCGCCAGGCGGCCGAGCGAGGTCATGCGACAGCAACCGATCTGGCGGACTATCTGGTTCGCAAGGGGCTACCCTTTCGCGATGCTCATGAGATTGTCGGCAGGTCAGTTGCGGCAGCACAGACGGTGGGTGTTGATCTTGCCGATCTCCCACTCGAGTCGCTGCGCGAGTTCTGCGAACACATCGACAACGATGTATTCGATGTGCTGACGCTGGATGGCTCAGTTGCAGCACGCGATCATCCTGGTGGTACGGCGCCTGCCCGCGTGCAGTATGCTGTACGTGAAGCGCGTGAGCGGCTGGCGCAGCGATCACCGGGCGCCTGCTGATCCAGGCGAGGAAGGATGATGACCAGACTACATCAAATCGCGACCTCACTCGAAGCCTTAGCCTTGTGTGCCGCCCTCGGCGGTATGCTGTTTCTTTCGGCCTGTGGCCAGAAGGGACCGCTTTATGTCCCCGTCGAACAGCCCGACCAGGAACAAGAGCAGTCCTCAGACCAAAGCTGATCCGCGATGGATCACTTTCACTACCAGGACGACCGCTACTTTGCCGAAGACGTTCCCTTGGAGCAGATCGCCCGGGAGGTTGGCACACCGTGTTACGTCTATTCCAGGGCGACGATGGAACACCATTGGAAAGTCTTTGACCAGGCTTTTGGCGACCATCCCCACACGATCCTTTACGCTGTCAAGGCCAACGGCAACCTCGCGGTCCTCAACCTGCTGAGCCGGCTGGGCTCGGGTTTTGATATCGTCTCCGGTGGTGAGCTCGAGCGTGTCCTCCAGGCGGGTGGGCAGCCTTCGGATGTGGTTTTTTCCGGCGTAGGCAAGAGCGAAGCGGAAATCAACGGTGCCCTCGTGGCGGGTGTGCGCTGTCTGAACCTGGAATCTGGCGCTGAACTGGAGCGGGTCAACCGGCTCGCTGGTGAGCTGGGCGTAACCGCACCGGTTGCCTTGCGCATCAACCCGGACGTGGATTCCGGCACACACCCCTACATCGCGACCGGTCTTCGTGAGAACAAGTTCGGTATCCCGGTTGAAGAGGCCAGGCGCCTCTATCGCCAGGCGCAGGATAGCCAGCACCTTGAAGCCACCGGAGTCGCCTGTCACATCGGATCGCAGCTGACGCAGCTTTCGCCTTTCACCCACGCGCTGGATCGGGTCCTTGATTTTGTTGCCGCTTTACAGGACGAGGGCCTGCCTGTAGAACATCTGGATCTTGGTGGTGGTCTCGGCATCCCGTACACTGACGAGTGTCCACCGCAACCCGGCGAATACGTTAAAGCGTTGCTGGATACTATGGGCCGTCGTGACTGCCGGTTGCCGGTCTCGATCGAGCCAGGGCGGGCGATCATGGGTAACGCGGGCCTGTTGCTGACACGCATCGAGTATCTCAAGCCCGGCGACAGCCATCGGTTTGCAGTCGTCGATGCTGCAATGAATGACCTG
>CAZEKE010000130.1:0-3978 GCA_964512815.1 uncultured Acidiferrobacteraceae bacterium | reverse complement strand
GGATCCGTGCGCATCATCGGCACAGACATAGTGCACATCATGCCCTTGAATCCGCTGGAAGCGGCACCAGATGTCCGCCTGAATGACTTCAAGAATGTGACCCAGATGAATAGGCCCATTGGCGTAGGGCAGGGCACTGGTAACCAGCATTTTTCTCCTGGGCAATGTCATTGCAGCATTGTCTGGGGTAACGCGGGGTTTTTCAAAGTCCTACCGGTGGTCCTGAAAATGTCTGGTCTGATCAATTAGGGTGGAGGACGCTATTCTAGCCGAAGGGTAAGCGATAACGGCCCTGTGTTAGCATTGCCGCTTTTCCAGGGTGCGGCGTCCTCTTTAGCGATGCACTGGAAGACAAGTTTAGCTGGCTAGGCAGAACAAAATGACTTCGCTATCAAAAGAAAACATACAAAAGGCACTGAGTGCAATCGTTGATCCTCATACTTCAGTCGATCTTGTCGATGGTGGGGCAGTCACCGAAATTCAGACCAGTGGCTTGACTGCGTCGGTCAGCGTGACCCTCGGTTACCCCGCCCAAGGCTGGCATGATGAGCTGAAGCGGTTGGTGACCGAGGCGATTTTGTCCGAGACGGAGGCACAGTCGGTCGAGGTGTCTGTGGAGACCCAAGTTGTGGCCCATGAGGTCCAAAAAGGCGTTACCCCGATCAAGGGGGTGCGCAACATGATCGCAGTGGCCTCGGGAAAGGGCGGGGTTGGAAAATCAACCCTGTCGGTCAATCTGGCACTTGCCTTATCGGCTGAGGGTGCCAGCGTAGGTATCCTCGATGCGGACATTTACGGACCTAGTCAGCCTCGCATGTTGGGGATCAACGGCAGGCCGGAAACCAAGGATGGCAAAAGCCTGGAGCCCTTGAGCAGCTACCAACTGCAGGCAATGTCTATCGGGTTTCTAATCGAAGAAGACACTCCGATGATCTGGCGGGGCCCAATGGTTACCCAGGCATTGGAGCAGTTGTTACAGGACACCAGCTGGCGCGACCTGGACTACTTGATCATCGACCTGCCTCCCGGTACCGGTGATACACAACTTACGTTGGCGCAAAAGGTTCCGGTTTCCGGTGCGGTAATCGTCACTACACCACAGGATATTGCATTGTTGGATGTACGCAAAGCGGTCAAAATGTTTGAAAAGGTTGAAATTCCCGTGCTCGGTATCGTCGACAATATGAGCACGTACGTCTGCAGCCATTGTGGCCATGAAGAACATATCTTTGGCAAAGGTGGGGGCAAAACCATAGCTCAGGAATTTGGCATTGACCATCTTGGAGAGATTCCACTCGACGGGCAGATTCGTGCCGACGCTGATAACGGGCGCCCCACAGTGGTGGCGGACCCAGATGGTGACGTGGCGCGTGCGTACAGGGACATCGCTCGCCAGGCAGCTGGACGTTTGGCGGCTCGCAAGCGGGACTACAGTGATGTATTCCCATCAATCGTCATCCAGAACAACTAAGCGGCGGATTTGAATCAGGTGTCTATCAAATCAGATAACTGGATTCGGAAAATGGTGTCAGAGCATCAGATGATCGAGCCGTTTGAACCTGGACAGGTTTCAAGAGCCGGTTCGGACAGAATAATATCCTATGGCACATCAAGCTATGGCTATGACATACGCTGCTCAAAGGAGTTCAAGATTTTTACCAACATAAACTCAGCGGTAGTGGACCCCAAACAGTTCGATGAGAGCAGCTTTGTCGAGTATTATGGTGATGTCTGCATAATTCCTCCCAATTCATTTGCGCTTGCCCGAACAGTAGAGTATTTCCGTATTCCCCGAAGTGTGCTGACAATCTGCCTCGGAAAGTCGACCTATGCGCGCTGTGGCATCATCGTCAACGTGACTCCATTCGAACCTGAATGGGAGGGATACGTTACCCTGGAGTTTTCAAACACCACGCCCCTGCCAGCCAAGATCTATGCCAACGAAGGGGTTGCACAAGTCGTGTTTTTTGAGGCGAGCGAACCGTGTGCCGTATCGTACAAAGACCGGAGTGGGAAATATCAAGGTCAGACCGGTGTCACGCTACCTAAGACCTGATGTAAGGCGGAGTCATGGCCGGTAACAGTTTCGGGCACCTATTCAAGATAACGACGTTCGGGGAAAGCCACGGACCGGCCCTGGGTTGTGTAATCGACGGTTGCCCTCCGGGACTGCCTCTGGAAGTCAGTGATATTCAACATGACTTGGATAGGCGCCGGCCCGGCCGGTCCAGATTCACAAGCCAGCGGCGGGAACTGGACAAGATCGAGATTCTGTCTGGTGTTTTTGAGAATCAGACGACCGGTACGCCGATCGGCCTGTTGATCCGGAACGAGGACCAGCGATCGGGTGATTACGACAAAATTCGTGAACAGTTTCGCCCAGGTCACGCCGACTACACGTATCTGCGGAAATACGGGCTACGAGACTATCGAGGAGGTGGACGCTCTTCGGCTCGGGAAACGACCTGTCGTGTTGCTGCAGGTGCTATTGCGCGAAAGTATCTGGCTGTACAGGCGGGTATGTGGATCAAGGGGTATCTGGCGCAGATGGGTTCCGTTCGAGTCGGTCGGCTTGACTGGGAGCAGATCGAGGAGAATCCGTTTTTCTGTCCCGATGCCGATTGCCTGCCAGAACTAGAATCTCTGATTCAATCGACCCGGAAGGCTGGCGACTCGATCGGTGCGAGGGTCAATGTGGTTGCCGGCGGCGTGCCTGCTGGCCTCGGTGCGCCGGTGTTCGACCGACTGGATGCGGACATCGCGAGGGCCATGATGTCGGTCAATGCCGTCAAAGGTGTCGAGTTGGGTGCAGGGTTCTCCAGTGTCGAGCAAAAAGGCTCTGAGCACCGGGATGATATGACGCCGGATGGGTTTCTCAGCAACAACGCGGGTGGTGTCTTGGTGGGAATTTCAACGGGTCAGGAGATCCGGGTTTCGCTGGCATTGAAGCCGACGTCCAGCATTCAGGTGCCCGGGCGGACCGTTGATCTAGGTGGCAACCCAGTGGAGGTCGTGACAACCGGCCGGCACGATCCTTGCGTCGGAATAAGAGCCGTACCTATCGCCGAAGCGATGCTCGCATTGGTGCTGATGGATCACCTTTTACGGCACAGAGCGCTCGGAGTAGATCATTCCGCCGGTCCGGATATTCCGGCTTCCCCCTCATAATACTGCACGGATGATGCGGTGAGGATGCCGATCGTGTGAACTGCGGGCGGACCTGTTTTACGTTACTACTGTCGAAATCTTCGGTTGATCAGCAGTAGAGCTTTCGGCGTAGCCCAGGATCTTCGTGGCCGCAATACCCAGCCGCTCCAGGAAGTCCATAGCATCCACGTCGATCTTTCCGCTTTCGGACCAGGACTGTTTCAAATGGCCCAGGGCATCGAGTGTCGGGTACAGTCTGACTGGATCGTGCATTGCCCGGCAGTTGTTGGATTGGTAGATGGCCATAGCCGCTTCTCTGGCAAGTTCGGGGAAGAGTGCTTCACTCATAATTAGACCGGCCGGACGGCCAGCTTCAGGTTCCAGGGGCAGGCAGGCTTCTCCCAATGCGGTTTGCATTTGTTCAAAGAGGGCAATGAAAGTGGTCATATCGGTACTGGCGGCATTGTGGACCGAATGTGGTGTGTTGGTATTACCTATCAAAGCTAAACACGACTACAGCCGAATAACGTCTGCCTGCGCGGGAATTCCAACGGCCGTTGCGGACGTCAACAAAAGGTGGTGTGCTACACTTTCGCGCACTATTTTTGAGCTGGATGAACCTGCCATGCCGGGAAAGACCCTTTACGATAAATTGTGTGTGAGCCACGTTGTTCGGGAAGAAGACGACGTCACGACGCTGATCTATATCGACCGTCACCTGCTACACGAAGTGACATCGCCGCAGGCGTTTTCCGGCCTTAAGGAGGCTGGCCGGAAGCCGCGCAGAGTGGGCGCAAATCTCGCTGTCGCGGATCACAATGTGCCGACCAC
>CAZEKE010000129.1:0-9626 GCA_964512815.1 uncultured Acidiferrobacteraceae bacterium | reverse complement strand
GGCGGTATGACTTACCTGATGGCCGTGACTCTGGTGATCGGCTTTCTGGTCTTTGCCAGGGGTCAGGGTTGGTAAAATTGCTGTACGGCGGAAGCGTGAGTTGAAGCCCCGGGCATTCAGTCCATCGACCCGGTGACCGGCATGCCCACTGCGCCAAGCCAGCGAGTGATTCGACATTGAATGCCCAAGACAGTGAACCCGTGTTGCCCGCAGACAGAATTCAGCGGGCCGAGGTTGTGCTGCCCTGTGCCGAACTGGATCAGACCCTCGGTTTTTTCGTTGACAGGCTGGGGTTCCGGCTTGATGCTATTTTTCCAGCCGATGCGCCGGCATTTGCCGTACTGTCAGGATATGGGTTGCGTCTGAGACTCGACCGTCAGGCGGATGGTCCAGCCGGTGTCCTGAGGTTGTACTGCGAAGAGCCGCAGATGGTGGCGGACGGCGACCTGTGTCCGGCAGCCCCCAACGGGACACGCATCGAGCTCGTTTCAAACAGTGCGGTCGTGGATCTGCCGCCGCTCGCCCAGTCGTTTGTTGTCAGTCGGCTAGACGAGCACACCGAGTGGGTCGTTGGCCGGGCAGGCATGCGTTATCGTGACCTAATTCCGGACCGCCAGGGCGGGCGGTTCATTGCTTCTCACATTCATATACCCGATGGCGGGCCAGTGCCGGACTATGTCCATTTCCACCGCGTCCGATTCCAGATGATCTACTGCTACAAAGGCTGGGCCCGACTGGTGTACCAGGATCAGGGTCCGCCGTTTGTTCTTCATGCCGGGGACTGCGTACTCCAGCCACCCATGATTCGACACCAGGTGCTTGAGTGTTCCGACAATATGGAAGTGATAGAAATCGGCTGCCCGGCCCAGCATGAAACCCATACAGACCATGACCTGAGTCTGCCCAACGCGGACCTGAACCCCGGGCGGGACTTCGATGGCCAGCGTTTTGTCCGACACGAGGCGGACAAGGCGACCTGGGACCCGTGGCGTGTCGAGGGCTTTGAATGCCGGGATCTCGGAATCGCGATGGCGACAGAAGGACTTGCCGGTGTCCGGGTGGTCCGCGTCGGAGAGGGCGCCGGGTCCGAAACCTGCAGTCACAACGGTGAGTTCCTCTTCGTGTTCGTGCTGGCAGGTTCGGTCACGCTTCTGAGTGAAGAATCAGAGCCCCTGGTGCTCAGTGATGGTGATGCCAGCGTGCTTCCCAGTGGCATGAAGTATGCCCTGGCAGCATGTACAGCCGACTTGGAGTTCTTGGAGGTCGCTCTGCCGGCTTTGTTTAAAACCGCCCGGCACGCCCAGATGGCCAACTGACGCCGGATCCGTCTGTCTTACGGTTGCCCGTATCCGCTGGTGTGCCGATCTATTCCGGAGCGCCGCGTGTTCGTCCGCTTTTTTCAGGAGTGACCAGCGCCAAGGCAAAGATCATCACCGCCAGGGACAGCCAGACCCATCCAGAGTGACTGTCGTTGAAGATCACAATGCCCCACAGGACGCCGGTGAGCGTCACGACGTATGCGGTCTGACTGGCAAATACCGGCCCCGCATAAGTGACGAGGTAGAGAAACAGACCGTAAGCCGTTACCGTAATCATGGCCATGCCGATAATCGCCCACTGGGGCCTGTCCCAGGGCCAGGTCAGCGGTTCGAACGTGCCGGTAAGCAGGATCACAGGGGTCATCACAAGCGAGGCCACAAGAAACATGCCGCCGACAATGCTGTAGACGTGAACGTCAGGCGGCATCCGAGTCGCAATGATCAGATTTTCAGCGGTGTAGCACAGGGCGCATCCAATGGCCAGTAACACCCAGGGAACTGCCGATCGGTCGGGCAGGCTTTCGCTCGGCACAATGAGCAGCGCGATGGAGGCGATTCCAAGTACGACACCAAGCATCCGTATGATCGAAGCTCGCTCGATGCGAAGAACCGCAGCTGCCAGGAAGGTCATTAAAGGTACAGTTGCGACAGTAATCGACAGGACACCCGGGGAGACTCTGGACGCCGCATAGAAATAGGCGGTGCCGGGAATCACGGAACCGAGTATTCCGCAGATCACGCAGATCACGATCACATCGCGACGCATGGGGAGCCGGCGTTTGAACAGAAAACTGCCCGTTACCAGAATCGCTGCACCGATAAGACAGCACCAGTAGTTGATTCCGATCGGGTGCGCACCTTCCTCAGTGGCCATTTTGGCGAGTGAAAACGATAGGCCCCAGAGAACGCCCATGAAAAGAAGCAGAAACCAGGCCCGGCTGCTCCGGTAGACCGGTGCCGTCCCGTTGGGTGCTGCCGGGTGCTCCTCCTCGGAGTGGGTGGTCTGGCCGGAATCATGGCTGGGCATGGTCTCGGACACCCGTTCGAAGGGGTAGTAGCAGTGCGATGTGATCGGGTCAGGGAGACTCGAAAGCAGTTCACCCTGGAATCCAGCCGCGGGATTCTAGCCCAGCTGCTGTGTGCTGGTGCGAGAATACACGCTGCAAGGCCGGAAGGGGATCGATTCCCCCGCGGGGTCAGGTCCGCCTGATAGGAGCAGTCACTGCTGATGGGATGGTTCATGTGAAGGTGTACGGCAGAAAGCAGCCCTGGGTGTGGGGAGTCATGATCACCGCGATCATGATCGGCCTGGTACAGGGATGCGCGAAGGGCCCGCCCGGATCGGTGGAGAATATCTGTCATATATTCCGCGACCGGCCTGAATGGCAGGTAGCCGTGGCCAGGGTCTGGGCACGCTGGGGTGTGCCACCGGAGGTTACGATTTCATTTGTATACCAGGAGTCATCATTCCGGTCACAAGCCCGTCCGCCGCGGACCAAGGTGCTGTGGATCATTCCCTGGAAGCGGCCCAGCTCGGCTTACGGTTACGCCCAGGCGATCGATGCGACCTGGCAGCGATATAAAAAAGCCGTGGGCGATCCGTCAGCTGACAGAACGGATTTCTCCGCCGCAACGGATTTTATTGGCTGGTACAACCATCAGTCCTACACCGGACTCTTGATAGAGAAAAATGACGCCCGCGCATCCTATCTCGCCTACCACGAGGGTCACGATGGTTACCGGAATCGAAGCTATCTGGCCAAACCCTGGCTCCTACGGATCGCCAAGGAGGTCGCAGCGCGTGCGGACCGGTACCGCAGCCAGCTCGGCGAGTGTCCGCTGCCTCAGGCTTGAGGCCGTCCTGCCCAGCATGCAGGGCTTGAAAAACACGGTCCGGAACGCACTCCTTTGCTCGTTGACTCACGCGGTCTTCGAAGACATACAATAAGCCCATGGCACGGGAACACCTCAGCAAAATGATCGAACACCTGGCTGATTACGGGCTGGAGATGGTCGGGGCGATCGCTATTCTGCTGATTGGCTGGTGGTTCTCCGGGCGTGCACACGACCTGGTTCTGCGGGCACTCAACCGTGTGCCGCGCATCGACGACACCTTGAAGCCGTTCCTGTCGTCGCTGGTCCGTTATTTCATCATCATCATTACGCTGGTTGCGGTACTGGCAGAGTTCGGTGTCCAGACCACCTCGATCATCGCCGTACTGGGCGCTGCGGGACTCGCCATCGGTCTGGCGCTGCAGGGCACGCTGCAGAATATCGCGGCCGGAATCATGCTGCTGCTTTTGCGCCCGTTTCGGGTCGGCGACTACATCGATGCAGAAGGTATCGCCGGGACGGTCAATGAGATCGGCCTTTTCACTACGGACATGACCACTTATGACGGTATTTACCGGTCGGTTCCCAATTCGGAACTGTGGAACCGCAATATCCTCAACTACAGCCGTAATCCGACCCGGCGCCTCGATCTGCCGGTCGGGATCTCTTATGAAGATGACGTGGAGCAGGCTATGGCCCTGTTGCTGGAACACCTCGTTCAGGACGAACGGGTCCTGCCCGATCCCGAACCTCAAGTGCTGGTGACCGGCCTGGGTGATTCGTCGGTGGACCTGACCCTGCGCTGCTGGGCCAATAGGCCGGATTTCTGGTCGCTGCGCTTTGACCTGAACCGCAATGTCAAGTTGTGGCTGGATGCTGCCGGTATCAGTATCCCGTTCCCACAGCGTGACGTCCATCTGTATCAGGTGTCTTCAACGCCCAAAGCAGATACATCAGAAAAGGTGCCGAGCAGCGACGCGAGAAAGGTCACTAGCGCAATTTCGGGACCGGATCACGAAGAATCAGAATAACCAAGAAATCCCGGATGCCAGTCGTGGGTGGCCTCAGCGGTCCTTCGGACAGTAAGAAGCGCATCGGCGTTTCAGCCCGTGGTTGAAAACGTCCCGGATGCTTTATTCGTTCGCTTGCTAGACTGGCAGAGTCGGTAACTGATGTTCTCAACTGGACTCAACTGAGGAACCCTCCCTCCCATCATGGAGATGTCTGAACACCCGGATCAAGCAAACTCCACCCGTCCCCAGGTGTCCGACGATGCTGCCGGCATCCGGACGACTGGGGAGTTCAGGCGCTTTTCACAGCGTGATGACGTGTTCAATCGCGCGTTCTGGGACGATACCATCCGCCGACCAGAGACCAGGGCGTTTTTTGACTCCTATCGGACAGGACCCGCCATGCGTCGCGGTGACGGGTTCACCCAGAAGGATTTTGCCTTGCGCAACGCGGCATGGGCAGTGTCGGACGAGTTCTCCAGCCGCGGTGAGCAGGACGGGATCCGGGAGGGTTTCAACGCCCTGCTGCAGCCGACTGTCGAACCGGCCGCGACCCAGGTGAAAGTTGAGAACCCTGCTGCCATGGCTGCCGAGATCAAGCGGATCGCGAAGCTTTTCGGTGCCGGAATCGTGGGTATTGCCCCTTATGACCCGCGCTGGACGTATGCCAGCCGAGCAGACTCAAAAACCTTTGAGGCCCGGGAGACCGGCTTGCCTGATGGGATGACCTCCGTGGTCGTGCTGGGCCACGAAATGGATATGGACATGGTTGCGACCTATCCGTCTGCTGTAGCCGGTGCGGCCACTGGAAACGCCTATTCCGAAGAAGCATCTACCGTCATCCGTCTCTCCCAGTACATTCGCAACCTTGGCTGGCAAGCAGCGGGTTCCATGAACGATACAGCGTTGGTAATCCCGTACGCGCTCAAGGCGGGCCTCGGAGAGTACGCCCGCAACCAGTTGGTGATCACGCCGGAGTTTGGACCAAGAGTTCGTTTCTCCAAAGTGTTTACCGACTTACCCCTGGCACACGATGGCCCGCGAATGCTTGGGGTACGCGCCTTCTGTGACGCTTGCACGCGATGCATCGATGCCTGTCCTGTCAAAGCATTGCCCAGCGGCCCCCCCACCGACGTTCGGCCCAATCGTTCTGCGATACATGGTGTTGTCAAGTGGACATCCGACGCCGAGAAATGTTTCGGGTTCTGGACCGATCTCCGCAGCGACTGCGCGATCTGTCTGCGGGTCTGTCCCTGGAACCGCGATTTCAGTAAATGGTCCAACCGACTGTGGCGCTGGTTCGCCGCAACGGGTGTCCGGCGCTGGCTGATCCGACTGGAGGATGTCGCTGGTCGCGGGCGGCGTCAGCGCAGTAAGCTGTGGTGGTCGGGTTCTCAGACAGGAGAGCCGTAATCGACGCGTTGATCGCGCTCCGTGTCAGGCACTGGAAACGATCTGTCTACCCAGCATCAGGCTGCGCCTCCCGGCGCAGGTGCTGATTGATCAGGTGGTGGGTTGAGTGACTGACCGGATCGCATTGCATCGCCAGCAGTTCTGGGCCGGCAGCCTCGCAGCGTTGGCTTCAGCAATCCTGTTTGCTTCAAACGTGGTTTTCTCCAGGCTTGCCTATGACTTTGGTGCCAATCTGCACTCGCTGAACCTGGTCCGTACCGTGACCTTTTTGTGCTGTCTTATCTTGGTGGTATTCGCTGGCCGCACAGGTGCAAAGATGCACCGGGCGGATATGCTGCGCTGTTTTTGGCTCGGTGTCCTGCTCTGTGCTGAGATGTACCTGGTGCTCGCGTCTATTATCTTTATACCGGTCGCGCTTGCTATTCTAGTTTTTTACAGTTATCCGCTGATGATCGCATTGTGGGCGTGGGCCACAGGCAAAAGTTCGATTTCGCCGGTGATTTTCGGGGTCATGCTGGTGGCTTTCTCCGGATTGGTCATTACTTTGACCGGCTGTGATCTGCTATCGGCCGGTTGGAAGGGTTGGACCGGGGTCGGATTGGCTGTGTGTGCTGCGCTGGGTCTGGCGACCCTGTTGATCCTGACCGAGCAGGTTCTGCAAAGACAGCACGTTCACCTGATGATGCTCTATATGCTGTTCAGTGCCACCGCTATCGTTGTGACCATCTCCCTCACGATGGTGGAGCCCAGTTGGCCGGATTCAGGACCCGGCTGGTTGACGCTGACCGCCAGCGCGGGCCTTTACGTGGGTGCGACGCTGCTACTGTTTCGCGCCGTGGATCTGGTGGGTTCTCTGCAGACCGCCATCATCGACAATACTTCACCGATCTGGGCAATAATTTTGGGTTTCATCGTATTGGCACAGTGGCTTACGCCCCGGGAGGTGGCGGGTGCGCTCGTCACGGTGGGCGCCGTCATGTTGTTGCAGTGGCTCCGTCGGCCGAAGTCGGGTTGAGACTGGGTCAGGCCTGATGGTGTGGCCGACCAGCGTACGCATTACGAGGTATTTTGTTGTTAGCACGCCAAGCCGCCAGCAGGGCCCGGTAACGGTGGTTCGGCATCTCCATCGTTGCTGTTCTGACGGCATGGCGCAGCACTCGGATATCTTTCTCTGAAAGGTGCCGGAAAACTTCCTCGGGCGCGTGCCTGAAAAGGTGAGCCAGCAGGAAAGTATCGGGGATCTGGTACATGGCGCCATGGTGCGCCGGTACCTGTCTCAACAGGTGAGTCTGCAGCGAGAATTCCCTGGATCTCAGTAGCCGTTGGCTTTGAATGTCCGGGCGATGGCGGGTTGCCGCAGCATCTCGGTGTTGTTGATCGCGATCTTCGGGTAATGCGTGCCGACAGATGTCCCTGACTCTGTGGAGGCGGCCAGTACGCGGACATGGGTGCCCGGATCCCAGCCGACCAGCATATTCAGGTAGATGTCGGCACTACTGAGTTGGTTGCCGAGAAAGAAAGGTCCGTCGATCTCACCCAGCGAGCGGTCGATAAACGCCATGATGAGGTCGAGTTTTGCAGACGCACTGGTCACCACGCCGGCTTCACTGACAGGGTCATGGGTAAAGTCAGAGGCATACAGTTTGCGCAGCAGGCTCTCCTGCAGCGTGTTGGTGAGATACACCATCCACTGCAGGTAACGCGATCGGTCCGGATGGTCGATTGCGGGGCTCAGTCCAGATTCAGTGTGCTTGTCGGCTAGGTAGATGCAGATGGCGGCCGACTCGATGATCACCTGGCCGTCAAAGACCAGGGTGGGGATCCGGCCGTGTGGATTGAGCTTCAGATATTCTGGATCCCGATCGGTATCGGCAGAGATGTCCACCTCGATCAGTTCGTAAGGAGCAGCGGCGACTTCGAGCACACACTGGGGTGCGAGACTGGCGGCGCCCAGTGCGCCATAGAGTTGATACATGGGATCGGGTCCTTATACTGGATTCCTATCCGGGCGCTGCCGGATTGCGTAGCTAAAGAGTCTAGCGGTCGAACCGGTTCGGGACCAGCGACCGGTCACGCCGTTGACCGTCCGGTTCAGTCCAGCATCGGCTCCAGCAACGGCCAGACATTCTCGAGAATGACCGGTTGCCCCTTCGCAGAGGGATGGATGCGATCACGCAGCATCAAGCCGGGCTGATCGTGCACACCTTCGAGAATAAAGGGCAGGAAACTCAGTTCATATCGATCTGCAAGGTTCTGGAAGACTTGCCAGAAGGGTCTGGTGTAACCTGCTCCCAGGTTGGTGGGCAGCTTCACACCCGCGAGAAGAATCCGGGCTCCACCGCGCCTGATTTTCACGATCAGGCGTTCGAGGTTTCTGCGGAAAACGGGTATAGGATACCCCCGCAGGCCGTCATTGGCGCCCAGTTCGACAATGACGATCTCGGGCTGCCAGCGCAGTATGAGTGCATCGATCCGTGCCAGTCCGCCTGCCGTGGTCTCGCCGCTGATGCTTTCATTGATCACGCGATAGGGGTAGTGCTTCTGCGATAATCGCGCATCCAGTAGCTTGGGCCAGCTTTTCTCAACCGGTATCTGATACGCCGCACTGAGACTGTCGCCCAGAATCAGTATGGTGTCCGCAAAGAGCCTGACCGGCAGGCACGTCAACAGAAGCGCAAATATCAGACGAAACATGACGCCCATTCTCACTGCGACAAAGCTCTCCCGGCAAGTACAGACCCCGGACGGTCCATTGACCATTCTCGACCAGGTGGACCTGGCGGTCATGCCTGGGGAGGTGGTCGCCATCACCGGGCCCTCCGGTTCCGGCAAGTCGACCCTGATCGGCCTGCTTGCCGGTCTGGAGACGCCAACAAGCGGCTCGGTGTGTCTTCTGGGTCAGGAACTCTCCAACCTGACGGAAGATCAGAAAGCGGCACTGCGTGCAGGTAACGTCGGATTCGTATTCCAGGCCTTCCATCTGATCCGGAGTCTGACTGCTGTGGACAACGTCGAGCTCGCTCTGGAACTCGCCGGAACGAAAAATCAGCGTACAAACGCCCGGGAACTGCTGCGACAGGTCGGACTCGGTGCACGACTCAAGCACTACCCAGCACAGCTTTCCGGCGGTGAACAGCAGCGCGTCGCCCTGGCCCGGGCCTTCGCGGTACAGCCCGGGGTGCTGTTTGCGGACGAACCGACGGGCAATCTCGACGCATCCAACAGTGAGGTCGTGGCGGATTTGTTTTTTGACCTGCGTCAACGCTACGGCAGTGCGCTGCTGCTGGTCACGCATGACCCGGCGCTGGCTGGACGCTGCGATCGAATTCTGACTCTGGGTCCTCGCGGACGGCTGCAGTCCTGACCGGGTTCTAGGCTGTGCTGCGTGGTCTGAAACACGATTGGCGGACCGGTGGCCTGCCGGTCATTGCGTTGGCACTGACCGTCGCGGTCTGTGCAGTCACTTCCGTCGGGGTATTCAACGATCGCGTCTGGCGGGCGATGCAGGGACGGGCAGCCGAGTCCCTGGGTGCCGATCTGGTCATTCAGTCACATGACCGGATTCCGCCAAAGATCAGCAGCAAAGCCACTGCCCTGGGGCTTTCCGTCAGCCAGCAGATTGAATTCACTAGCATGGTGCTGAACGACCGCGGGATACCGAGGCTGGTCACCGTGAAAGCCGTTGATCAGCACTATCCCCTACGGGGAGCACTGCAGAGTTCGGACGGTCTTCTCGCGCCGGCCAGAACCAGTGACACCCTGCCTGCGGCCGGTGACCTCTGGGCGCATCCCAGGCTGTTCGCCGAAATCGGTATCAGTATCGAGGACGAGGTTTCACTCGGAGAGCAAAGGTTCCGGGTGGCTCGTGTGCTTGTGCAGGAGCCCGATGACTTTGCTTCGTTTTTCGCGATGGCGGCTCCCAGAGTGCTGATGCGCCTGGCAGATGTCGCGGCGACAGGCCTGATCTCAGTGACCAGCCGCGCCCATTACCGGCTCCAGATCGCCGGTGATGGGGAGAATCTGGATGAGTTTTCCCGCTGGCTGGATACCG
>CAZEKE010000128.1:0-2611 GCA_964512815.1 uncultured Acidiferrobacteraceae bacterium | reverse complement strand
TTCCCGGACAGCCAGCATCGCAATCAGGCGCTGACCTTTTTTCAAAGCAATTCCCCTGCCACCACGCGCTCCTCTTCCCATAACACGCACATCGGTCTCGGAAAAACGAATAGACTTCCCACTGCTACTGAACAGCAAGAGGTCGGAGTTACCCTCCGTCAGACCGACGCCGACCAGTTCGTCGTCTTCAGTCAGTACAATAGCCCTGAGGCCGGAAGATCGTGGTCGGGAGAAATCAGCCAGATTACATTTTTTAACGATTCCGACTCGTGTTGCCATGAATACATGGTGTCCTTCAGGATAACCATAGAACGGCAGAAATGCCGTAATTCGCTCATTTGGACCTAGCGGAAGCAGGTTTACCAACGGTCGGCCCCTGGCCTGTCTTCCGGCCTGGGGCAATTGAAACACGCGTAACCAGTAAACCTTGCCATCGTTTGAAAAACACAGAATGGTGTCATGGGAGTGAGCAACAAACATGGATTTAACAAAGTCATTTTCTTTGGTTCGGGTTGCTATGCGGCCCTTTCCTCCTCGCCTCTGTGCCTGATAATCATCGAGTGGTTGGGCTTTGGCATACCCTTCGTGAGATAAGGTAACGACCATGTCTTCCCGGTTTATAAGATCCTCATCAGTGAGATCCAGTCGATTGGCCAAAATTTCTGTTCGTCGCGGGTCCTTGTATTTTTCCCGCATTTGCAATAACTCTTCCCTCACAACAGCCATCAGTCTGGTAGGGTCTTCAAGGATATCAAGCAGATCCTTGATTACGGCAAGGTTTTTACGATATTCGTCGGAGATCTTTTCCTTTTCCAAGCCGGTCAAGCGATGCAGCCGAAGATCAAGAATCGCCTGTGCCTGTACAGCGGTCAGTCGGTATCCATCCTCCTGAAGGCCGAATTCAGGGCCTACGTGCTCAGGCCTGGTGAGTTCCGGATCTGCCAGTTCGACGAGTTGACTGAGAATACCTGCAGCCCAGACGGTCTCGATTAATTGAGTCTTGGCCGTAGCGGGATCAGTTGCAGCCTTGATCAGCGCGATAACAGCGTCGATATTCGTCAAGGCAACAGCCAGACCCTCGAGGATATGTACCCTGTCCCGGGTTTTTCTCAGATCATAGATTGTTCGTCGGGTGACAACTTCCCGGCGATGGCGAATAAAACTCTCAAGGAGTTCCCTCAGGTTGAACAGCCTAGGCTGGTTTTCACTCAGCCCGACGAGATTAATCCCGAATACAGTCTGCATCTGGGTCTGCTGGTAGAGATTATTTAGTACGACCTCTGGGACCTCTCCCCGTTTCAGCTGGATCACCATTCTCATGCCCGATTTATCGGACTCGTCCCGCAGCCCGTTGATGCCTCCTATCTTCTCATTTCTAACAAGTTCTGCAATTTTCTCCAGTAGCCTTGCCTTGTTGACCTGGTAGGGCAACTCGGTAACGACCAGGCAGGAACGGTTTCCATTCTCGATCTCTTCGATTTCGACCCTGGCACGTACATAGATTCGACCCCGGCCGGTCTCATATGCCTGCCGGATACCTGCGGTTCCATTGATGATTCCCGCGGTCGGAAAGTCCGGGCCCGGAAGATTTTGAATCAGGTCCGAAAGACTCGTATCCGGGTTGCTGATCAATACCAGGCACGCGTCGATTGTTTCGGCTAGGTTATGGGGAGGAATATTTGTCGCCATACCCACGGCTATCCCTGATGAACCGTTGACCAGGAGGTTTGGAATCTTCGCCGGCAAAACCACAGGCTGTGTTTCCGTCTCGTCGTAGTTCGCTTGAAAATCTACGGTATTCTTTTCGATATCCTCAAGCAGTTCGTGGGCTAACCGGGACAGTCGTATTTCGGTATAGCGCATCGCAGCGGGAGAGTCGCCGTCGACAGAACCGAAGTTGCCTTGACCATCAATCAAGGGATAACGCAAGGAAAACGACTGCGCCATGCGGACAATGGTGTCATAAACAGCATTATCACCATGAGGGTGATATTTACCGATAACATCACCAACGATCCGAGCTGATTTTTTATAAGGCTTGTTCCAGTCGTTGCCAAGCTCCGACATGGCGTAAAGAACCCGTCTGTGGACGGGTTTGAGACCGTCACGTACATCAGGCAATGCCCTGCCGACGATGACGCTCATCGCATAGTCAAGATACGATTGCCGCATCTCCTGTTCCAGGTTTGCGGCAATAGTTTCTTTGGCGATCTCAGTCATTTCAGCAGAACATTCAACTCAGCATGGAGGCATCGTTCGACATAGAAAAGACCCTCGGAAAGGGTCTGGATTTTTCTTAGTCAAGGGTAGGTTAATCCAGCTACGAAACGCCAGAATTTTACCACAGAAACCTTGCTTTCTGTGGTCGATGACACGCTTTGCAACAAAGTTCCAGCTGGTTATTCAGGGGCTAACACTCATTCTTTTTGCCAAGAATTCCAGCGTTACCAGTTAGCGGAGCGAAGCCACTGCCTGGCTGCAAATTTCGGCCAGGGTCCCGATCCACGGCATCGCAGCGACCACCACAAGTGCGTTCAATGAAAGGATCAGGTGCTGTGCGTTTCCACAGTTCAACTGGATATCAGTCCCTGTGTCAGGCGACTCAAAATAC
>CAZEKE010000127.1:0-3377 GCA_964512815.1 uncultured Acidiferrobacteraceae bacterium | reverse complement strand
AACAATGCTTTTGCCGGAACCCGACATGCCGCTGACGATGATCAGGTCCGTTTCGGCGCTATCTTTCGGAGTTTGCAGTTCCACTGTGTTGGTTGTCTGTAGGCATTCCCGGACACATCAAGCGACCGACAGCCTGTCTGTGGGATTGAATCAGGCCAGCAGGCTGAGCAGCGAGTCGACGTCTTGTGCCTCGAGGATTCGGCTTCTGTGCTCTTCTTCGGAGAATGTCTGGGCCAGGCTGGCGAGGATCTTAAGGTGCTGTTCTGTGGCATCGGCGGGAACGACCAGGCCGATAACCAGCGTGATGGGCTGGTCGTCAACCGCGTCAAAATCCAGACCCTGGCGCAAGCGCAGTACGGCAGCCTGAGGTTCACTGATGCCATTGAGCCGACCGTGGGGCAGGGCAATTCCGTTACCGATGCCTGTACTACCCAGTCGTTCGCGTTCATTGAGAACCTGGAAAACCGTATGCCGATCCAGCGGTGCCTGGTGTCGGGACAACAGCACGGAAAGCACTTCCAGCATTCGCTTCTTGCTGGAAGCGGCTACGTTTAACTGTATTCTGTCGGCACTCAGAAAACCGCTGAGTGCACGGGTTCTGGAGGAAGAATTATTTCGGATCGAAGACACGATTTTCAATTCTCTTGGCGGGTCTTCGGAGTGCCTTTATCGCGGTGATGACTGATGATCTGGTTCTTGTGCTTCAGGGCCTGACGCTCAAGCCTGACGGCCATTGAATCGATGGCGCGGTGCATCTCGCTGGTTTCTTCGGATAAGTGTAGTCTGGTGCCGTTGGTCGTGATGATCCCTTCGGTCAGGCACCGGGTTTTTTCCGGTCGCAGAACAACATGAGCATCGGCCGATCGATCCTGGTAGGCGCCCATACGTTTTAACTCCCCAGCAGTGTGCTGATCTGTGGCCGGCTTCACGTTGAAGTGTTTCCGGTAACCGAAATCTGCTGGCCGGCGTCTAGTGTAGTCGTTGTCACAGTATAGATTTTCTCTGACGCGCTGGGGGTATGTTCATGTGCCTGCGGTACTTTGCCACCGTCCGGCGGGCAACATCGACACCTTGTGCCGAGAGTTGCTGCGTGATGGCGTTGTCGCTGATCGGCTTGAGAGGAGGCTCCGATTCTATCACTTTCCGTATTTTTGCCTGGATGGCATGGGCCGAGTGACTCCTATCGGCGCGGTTCCCAACAATGCCGGTGAAAAAGTATTTGAATTCAAACATGCCCTGAGGTGTCTGAATGAATTTGTTGTCGCTGGCCCTGGAGACCGTGGACTCGTGAAGTCCAAGTGCCTGCGCGATTTCACGCTGAGTGAGCGGCTTAAGTTCACCGGCTCCGGCCGCCATGAACGCTGACTGGTGGAGAACAATCTGCTCGGCAACGTGCAGGATCGTGTCACGACGCCGGCGCACGCTGCGGATGAATCCGCGTGCCTCCTGAAGTTTCTCCTTCAGGTATTTGCGGGTACCGGGGTCTGTGACAGTGAGGTGTTCATGGTAGTCATGGTTCAGCCGAAGGTGTTGACGGGGTTCCACAGCAAGCCGAACAGACCAGCCATCGGTAGCCCGGGAGACAATCACGTCCGGTGTCACATGTTCCGGACTGTGTACGGACAGGTGCCTGCCTGGCGAATGGTCGAGGCCCTGAATTAGATCTCTCGCCTGGCCGAGTTCTCTCCTGCCCACGCCCAGTGTCTGAATCAGCTTGTCGTATTCGCGACGGGCAAGAAGGTCCAGATACCGATCGGCCAGTAGAATGGCGACTGTCCGGCCTGGCGTCTCCGGATCGAAAGCCTCGAGCTGGATGCGAAGGCACTCACCTAAATCCCGCGCCGCGATTCCCTTCAGGGAGAGACTTTGCACCAGGTGGACTATTGCTTCGATCTCTTCCTGTTCCGCGATGAACGCAGGCGCGAGAATCTGCCGAAGCTCTTCGTTGCTCGCCCTGAGTAAACCCCGCTCATCAATCGATCCGATGATGGCCCGGGCGATCGCGCGATCAAGGCTGTTCAATCGATGTCCCGAAAGCTCCTCGAGCAGTACTTCACGCAGTGTCGCTCCGTGCTGGACGGTCTTAAGGGCGTCAGTCTGCTCGAATGGTGTCGCCTGGAGCAGACGATCCTCTCCAGGTTCCAGTAATGGATTGGTCTCTAGCACCTCAAGGATCTCCTGGTCGAGATCGGCACTCGACAGCTGCAACAGGTGGATCGACTGATGCATCTGACGTGTCAGTCGAAAGCGCTGGCCGGGCCGTTGTCGTAGGACCTGTTTCACCGTTCTGAAGGCGTAGATGGCATCTGGTGACTAGGGGCTGCTTTATCCGCGGCGTGTCGTCCGTGAATTTGGCTAGAGTTTGAACGCGTCTCCCAAATAGATGGATCTGACCTCAGGGTGTGCCAGGATGTGTTCGGCAGGGCCAGAGGTGAGTACCTGCCCCTGGGCGAGAATATACGCCCGTTCACAGATACCGAGCGTTTCCCGTACGTTGTGATCGGTTATCAGAACACCGATACCGATATCTCGAAGATGCGCAATGATCCGCTGTATGTCACCGACGGATATGGGATCTATCCCGGCAAAAGGCTCGTCCAATAGTATGAATGACGGTTGCAGTGACACGGCCCGCGCGATTTCCACGCGACGGCGTTCGCCGCCAGACAGGCTGTATCCCCTGCTATCTCTTTTATGGGCGATGCCGAATTCACTCATCATGATCTCGGCACGCTCACGGCGCTCGTTGGCATCAAGACCGGGCAGTGCTTCCAGAACGGCCAGAATGTTGTCCTCGACCGTGAGGCGTCGGAATATCGAGGGTTCCTGAGGAAGGTAGCCGATGCCCATCCGGGCTCGCTGGTGCATGGGCAGTTTGCCGATTTCTTCGCCGTCTAGCAGAACGGAGCCGCTGTCGCGGCGGATGAGGCCGCAGATCAGATAAAAACAGGTGGTTTTGCCGGCGCCATTGGGGCCCAATAGGCCGACGATCTCACCGCTGTTGACTTCGACGTCCACCTGATCGACGACGGCAGCACCGCGAAAGCGCTTGACCAGTCCCTTTGTTTCCAGCTTGGCCAAAGAAATTAATCCGGGTGTGATCCGCAGGGTGTGGGTACCAGTGACCCAGCCGTTCTACTCGCCGGCAGCAACGGATCGGGTCAGACTGGCCTGCCACTCGACGAGCCAGTCTGCGTTGGCTTGTTCCAGTGGATCGATCCTGGACGCTGGAACCCAGAAACCGAAGTCGATTGGGGGTGTGATCTTTTTCCAGTCTCCTATGACCTGCAGAACCCTGACCGGGGCACCGTGATTGAGGCGTCCCACCACCACCGAATCTTTACCCGTCGAGGGCACACTTCTCAAGCGTACGTTAT
>CAZEKE010000126.1:0-5176 GCA_964512815.1 uncultured Acidiferrobacteraceae bacterium | reverse complement strand
CTCACTGCCGGCCAGATGCTCGGCCAGAGCGACAGCTGAATCGTTACCCGACTGGACGATGCGCCCGAGCAGCAGATCCTCTACTCTCACCCGGTCTCCGGGCTCAATGAACATCCGGGAGCCGCCCGTCTGCCAGGCTTTCTCACTGATCACTACCTCTTCATCAAGCTTCACACTACCGCGGGAAATTTCCCTGAAGACCAGGAATGCAGTCATGAGCTTGGTCAGGCTGGCGGGCTCAATCCGCTTGTCGGCTTTTTCGGCCGCAATCGTCATGCCGGTACTGACGTCGGTCAGGAGCCAGGACGTCACGCTCATTTTTGGTGGTGGGATCGAAGAACGGGCATTCTCCGGAATATCCGAATCATAGGCAGACCCGGAAAGCGGCGCAAAAAGAAGTGCCAGCTGTAAAACAAATGCAAGGAATCTCTGCCTGTTACGCATGGTGTACCTCAATATCGGCCGTCGACGATCCGGGGTTCAACGCCCGTGATCGTCCTGATTCGCTCCAGTCCCTGATCAACTGCTTTTCCTCGACTCAGAGGACCGACCCTGACTCGATAATACAATGTGTCTCCGACCCAGGTCTCGCTCAATATGACCCCCGCCACGCCTTTATCGGCCAGCTGGTGGCGCAGTGCCTCGGCATTTCCACGTAAGCGAAAACTGCCCACCTGGAGAAAAACCGAACCCGCCTGCTTGCCAGTAACGTCGATTTCCTGGACCGGCACAGAAGCCCTGCGTGGTGTCGCGATCATGACCTCGACCCGGCCGGTGCCAGCAGCAGCGATATCCAGCTTGCGGGCCGCCATATAGGACAGATCGATCAAGCGACCGCCCAGGAATGGACCGCGATCATTCACGCGCACCACAATTTCGGCCCCGTTCTCAAGGTTCCTGACCTTGACATAAGTCGGCAATGGAAGGGTCTTGTGCGCAGCGGTCATCGCATACATGTCATAGACCTCACCGCTGGACGTCTGCCTGCCATGGAACTTCTTGCCATACCAGGACGCAGTGCCCTTTTCCCGATAGCCGGCTGCGCTCTTGAGGGGATAATACTTTACGCCGAAGACTGTGTAGGGCTTATTCCCGGTCTTGCTAAGGGGTTCAACGACGGGGACAGCATTTGAAACTTTAGAGGGATCCGGGCCTGTATCCGAGGGTGGCCCGTCATCTTCAAAATAAGCGCCGCCCCGCCTGGCTTGTTCGAAATAGCCGCATCCGGACAGAAGCAGTAGCAAAGACAGTACCAGGATGGAGCTTTTGTTCAATGAGCCTTCAGTTTTGCGAGCTGGCTTTGATCGCTTCGGCCAGTTCATATACGGACATTGCGTAGTTCTGGCTTCGGTTATAGCGTGTAATGACAAAAAAATTGTGATATCCAATGCGATAGCTTGGCCGTCCATCATCGTCAAATTTCAGGACACCGACATTCCAGTTCAGATCAGCTCCCTGGGTGGGTGTAAGGCCCGCTGCAACCAGCGTAGAAAGCGCTGTATTGGCTTTAAGACGACGGGTCACAAACTGCTCAAGTCCACCCGCCTGTTGTGGGGGAACGGTATACGTAACAGGATCGCCCGCCCGCCAGCGATGGACCTTGAGGTAGTTGGCAACACTGCCGACCGCATCTTCCACACTACTTAGCAGATCACTGCGGCCGTCGCCATCATAATCTACTGCGTAGTTCCGGTAACTGCTCGGCATGAACTGTGGGATACCCATGGCACCGGCATAGGAACCCCTGACGGCCAGCGGGTCCAGGCCATGTTCGTTCACGAGCAGCATGTAGTGCTCGAGTTCGGAAAAAAAGAACTTGCTCCGGCGGGGGTACTCTGTCGACAGCGTGGTCAGGCTGTCCAGCACCCGGAGGCTGCCCATGACCTTTCCGTAACGGGTCTCTATGCCGATAATGGCACAAATGATCTCTCTCGGAACGCCGTACTCCTTCTGGGCCCGATCCAGAACCTGTCCGTGGGTCTCCATGAACCTGACCCCGTTACGTACCGATGACTCATTGACAAACAATCCCCGGTAACGATTCCATGAAAATTTCTCCGCGGGCCGGTTCATGGCGTCAATGATCTTCGGTTTGATGGTGGCTTCCCTGAACCAGTCGAGCAACTGGCCGCGATTGATCCCATGTTCGGAGGAAAGCCGGTCGGCGAGCTTCACCAGTGCCGGATACTCGTCCAGCGATACGGCCTGCGCGGGACCACTGATAGATAGCATGGTCATGATCGGGAGCACAAAAAACCGCATCATTCTGAGACAAGCCGTGTGAAGGCGCATCGTAAGTTTCCTGTTCATGCCTAAAGCATCAGATGGCGTCTGGTGTAAGCGCCCATCATGATTCCGAATGCCGCCATCAAAGTCACCATGGATGTTCCTCCATAACTCACCAGCGGCAGCGGTACGCCGACGACCGGCAACAGCCCCGACACCATAGCTGTGTTCACGAAAAAATAGAAGAAGAAAGTCATTGCCAGACCGCCGATCAGTAAACGGGAAAACGCCTCTCCCACATGGTATGCCATGACCAGGCATCGCCCGACAACGAAAATGTACAAGACGACCAGCGCGACCACACCGATCAGGCCGAACTCCTCGGCAAAAACAGCAAACACGAAGTCTGTACTGCGCTCGGGTATGAAATGAAGGTGTGACTGGCTTCCTGAAAGCCAGCCTTTGCCTGCGATTCCGGCCGAACCGATCGCGATCATGGATTGAATAGAGTGATAACCGCTGCCGAGCGGGTCTGACCAGGGGTTAAACATTGTCAGTATTCTTTCCTGCTGGTATTCGTGCAATCGACTCCAGAGATACGGCGCTGCAGCGAGCGCTACCGCCGACAGCATCAGCAGATGCTGCCATCGGGCACCACTCAGAAACAGCACCAGCAGGCCGGAGATCATCAGCATGATTGCGGTGCCAAGATCCGGCTGGATCACCACCAGAACCGCCGGCAGGACGATCAATACAATGGCCACAAGAACATCCGTGAAACGCGGTGGTAATGATCTGCGTGTCAACAACCAGGCCACCACCATCGGGACGCCCAGCTTCATCCACTCAGACGGCTGAAAGCGGATCACACCAAGATCCAGCCACCTTTGAGCTCCTTTACCAACGTAACCGGCCACAAGCACTAGAGCCAGGATCAGGATACCAACCAGGAAAAAGTGAGGAGAGAGGCGCCTGAGAAGATCCGGCGGAATCTGTGCCATTGCCAACATCACCGCCACTGAGAGCATCAGCCGGATACACTGGCGCCACATCACCTGCCAGCTCTCGCCACTGGCACTGTAGAGCACCATCAGGCCAAATACTGACAGGGCCAGCACCCCCAGAAACAGCGGGCCATCGATATGCACCCGCCTACCCGAATACATCCGACACTCCGGACAGGGCTGCCCTGCGTAACCTTTCGATAAAGTAATAGTCCATGATTTTCCGTGCGATAGGGGCCGCGGTCCGACTTCCGCTACCGCCATTTTCCACTATGATAGCCAGTGCGATACGGGGGTTCTTCGCCGGAGCAAACGCGATAAACAACGCATGGTCACGCAGAGTTTCGGGCAGTTCTGCCGGATCGTGTTCGCCGTCCTGAGGAATCCCTACGACCTGAGCCGTGCCCGTCTTCCCTGCTATTCGGTAGGCACTGTTCCGGCCACTGGCCCTGGCGGTACCCTGGGGACCGTGCACAACCGCCATCATGTCGGACACAACCCGTTCGAAATAGGCCGAATTTTCGACCTTGATCGGCTTGCCTCGTTTTTCGGCTGGACGGGTCATGACCCCGGTCCGCGGATCCTCCATGCCACGCAGCAGCCGCGGGCTTACCGGCCGCCCGCGGTTGGCCAGCGTGGCCGTCGCAACGGCCAGCTGGAGCGGTGTGACGAGCAGAAATCCCTGACCGATTCCCGTGATGAGGGTCTCCCCGGGGTACCAGACCTGCTGTCGGTTCTGCTTCTTCCACTGCGGCGTTGGTAAAAGCCCGCTCGGCTCACTCAACAGATCAATACCGGTCGTCTGACCTATCCCGAAACGTCCCATATAATCAGCCAGCACTTCAATTCCCAGGGTCTGGGCGAGCTGGTAGAAATACACATCGCACGACTGCTCGATTGCATCATGCAGATCGACCGGGCCGTGTCCTTTTCGACGCCAGCAGCGAAATCGCCGTTTATTCTCAGGCAGGACAAACCACCCGGGGCAGTAGGTTTTCTTTTCCGGGTTGATAGAGTGATTCAGCGCCGCGAGTGCCAAGATCGGCTTGATTGTCGAACCCGGCGCATAACGTCCAAAGAAGGCCCGGTTGATTAATGGCTTGTCCGGCGAGTTCCGTAGCTGACGGTAGGATTCGGGATCGATGCCTTGGGCAAAGAGGTTAGGATCGTAGTTCGGTGTACTGACAAAGGCCAGAACTTCACCCGTCGCAGGCTCCAGCACAACCACTGAACCGCGGTGGTCCCCCAACGCTTCTTCAGCAACCTTCTGGAGTTGACTGTCCAGCGTGAGATGGATGTTGTAACCGGCTCTTGAGGGATTGCCACTGATTGTGCGAACAACCCGGCCATGAGCATCCGTTTCCACCTGTTCGACACCCGCCTCTCCGAGCAACTCGGTTTCGTAGAACGCCTCGAGACCGATTTTACCGATGTGCAAAGTACCGCGATAGGCTGCGGGATCAATTCTGCGGGTTTCCTCCTCACTGATCCGTCCCACGTAACCGACCACGTGCGCCGTAAGAGATCCCTGGGGATAAACGCGGCGCAGGCTGGCGTTCAGCATCACCCCCGGAAACCGATACTGATGGACCGAGAAACGTGCGGCCTCCTCGTCCGACAGTCTTGATTTGAGAACCCGTGGCTCAAAAGCGGGGCGTTGCTGCAGTTTTTTCTGAAATCTCGAAACATCTCTTTCGTCAAGGTCGACCAGTTCCCCGATCTCTTGCAGTGTTGTGTCCAGATCTGGAACTTTTTCGGGGACGACGATCAGTTCATAGACTGCCTGGTTTTCGGCCAGCACGGCACCGTTCCGGTCGATGATCATTCCCCTAACCGGCGACAATGGGCGAAGATCAATTCGGTTATCGATCGACAGTGTTCGATAGCGATCGTGATCAGCTACTTGAAGCACGATAAATCGACCCACAAGAATCACCACCAGCAAC
>CAZEKE010000125.1:0-3710 GCA_964512815.1 uncultured Acidiferrobacteraceae bacterium | reverse complement strand
GGTCCAGCAATGCTCGAGATCGAAACACCGGACCAGCACACCATTGAAGATCTCTGCCGGTTTCTGTCGCTTTCGCCCCAGAGGACCATCAAGACCCTGATCGTCAAGGGGCACAACGAAGACCTGGTCGCGCTCGTTCTTCGGGGCGATCATGAACTCAACAGTGTCAAGGCAGAAGCGCTTCCCGAAGTAGCCAAGCCCATTCGACTTGCCAGTGCGAAAGAAATCCGACAGGCGACCGGAGCCGATCCCGGGTCTGTCGGGCCCGTAGGGATGAAGATCACCGTAATCGCGGATTACAGTGCACTGTTGCTGGGAGATTTTGTGTGTGGCGCCAATCAGGACGGACGACATCTAACCAATGTCAATTGGGGACGAGATCTACCAGACCCACAGGGCACTGACCTGCGCCAGGCCGTAGATGGTGATCCCTGTCCGACCGACCCTACACACCCGATCCAGGTGCGGCGCGGTATCGAAGTGGGTCACGTGTTCCAGCTGGGAACCAAGTACAGCGAAGCGTTGGGTGCCAGCTATCTGGACCGTGAAGGCCAGGCCCAGGCTATTCATATGGGCTGCTATGGTATCGGCGTCACCCGCATTGTTGCGGCGGCGATCGAACAAAACCACGATAAACAGGGGATTGTGTGGCCTGATCCCATTGCACCCTTCGACGTCTGCATCGTACCGATCGGCCTGCACAAATCCAGCCGGGTTGCCGAGACCGTTGAGCGCCTGGCAGCAGAACTGTCTGAAAGCGGCTTCGAGGTTCTGGTCGATGATCGGGACGAACGTCCCGGCGTCATGTTTTCCGAGATGGATCTGATCGGTATACCCCATCGGCTCGTAATTGGAGAGCGGGGCCTCAAGTCAGGTACCGTCGAGTACCGCAATAGGCGCAGCGGCGACAGCAGTGACCACCCCTTCGATGAACTGGTTCAGGTCTTGAACGAGATTCGGCAGATCTGAAAAGCGCTATCAGGCCAGTTGCACCCGGCAGCAAGGCCGTTAGAAATCAAGCCGTGCGTTTATTTACAGGACTTATCGTCTGAATCCTGGCCGGCTCTATTTTTGAACGTTGGGCTTAGCGACTCCGTCTTTGGGTTCTCCGGACCAACAGCCGTGAACGGATAAGGTCGCCAGCCACGTCAGGATACCGGGCAACAAAAAAGGCCCCGGAGGGGGCCTTTTCGATCAGAGCAACAGCAGTTCACATAGCAGCGTTCGATGGTCCAGAAATTGTTCAGCTGTACGAAGTAGAGACCCTCGTGCGAAGGTGCGACTGGATCTGTACGACCTACGAATGAATCATTCAGGAGCCCTCGGTCCTTGCGAGATATTCCAGATCCGATGCTTCGGTCACGCCCAGCGACCAGGCACCGCGGGTCTTCGCGTGATCGATCGCCTGCTGGATCTGGTGTTCATTCGCATCGCGATCAATGTGCAGAACCTGTCCGGGATAGATCAGATCGGCGTCTTCGATTTCGGCCCGGTTTCGTTTGAAGAGCAGCGGCCACTGGTAGGGGTCACCGTAAACTTTTTGCTGGGCAGAAATACCCCAGAGGTGGTCACCGACCTGAACGATATACCGGTTAATCAGTGCCGGCTGGCCGTCGCTATCCGAAGCGGTACCGGTGTCGGTAGATGCAGCCGAGGCGCTGCTGCTGGAGTCATCGGCGGCTGCTGTGGTCGTCGAATCCGACGTTGAGGTGCTGTCAGAAGCAGGGGCTGCAGTTGCCGCGGTCGCCGTACCCGCCTCCACTTCCGTAGGCTTGGCGGTGGCGCAACCGGTTGCGACAAGTGCAACGGCCGACAGAGCAAATAGAATCCGCACAGCACTGGCAAATCTGGTCATAGCATCACTCACGGGTGGGGGGTTTTGTGCACGAAATCAGTGCTTTCAGCACGATGTCACGGTTGTGTTCAGCACACTCGGAAACTAACATCGGGTTCTGTTTCTGTCAAGAAATTCCGAGGTTCCAAATGTCACTGGTGATCTATCACAATCCACGCTGCTCAAAATCCCGCGCCACCCTCGCACTGCTTCAGGAACAAGGCCAGTCACCACAGATCATCGAATACCTGAAAGAACCCCTGGACAGCAGCACCCTGTTAGATCTGGCTGGGAAACTTGGTGTCTCCGTGACAGACATGATTCGGAAAACAGAAGCACCCTACAAGGACCTCAACCTGGCCGGTGCCGACGAGTACGCACTGATTAGCGCGATCTGCACGCATCCGATCCTCCTGCAAAGGCCCATCGTGGTTAAAGACGCCCGCGCCGTAATCGGGCGCCCACCGGAAAACGTCCTGTCGATTCTCTGATCATTGACCGCGGACCGACCGCACCAATCGGCATGGCGTTCCGGTCGCAACGGATAGGGTCGAAACAAAGCCGATCCTGACCGCCCCCTGGACAGCCCCGCGGCAGGTCAATCGTCAGAATAGCTGACTTCCTTCTCCAGTTCCTTGATGAAAGGTACTGTAATCCGCCTCTGTCGGCTGAGCGCTGCCTGATCGATTCGATCCAGGATCCGAAACAGCACCGCACTGTTCCGCGGTGTCCTGCGAACGAGATACCGGCTGACGCTGTCAGGCAACTCGTACCCCTGCACAGAAGCGCGCAGACGCATCGCCGCCGGCAGCATATCATCGGACAAGGGCCGCAATCGGTATGCACCGCCCGCTACCAGCCTGGTGGATAGGTCCGCGAGTTTGAGGCCCAGTCCAGCGGGCGGCTGCAGGGCAGCGGCAACCAGCGCACCGCGACCACCAGCGAGACGTTCGTAGAGTTCCAACAGACTTTCTTCCCACGCCTGATCCCCGACGATCCGGTCGAGGTCGTCCACACAGACAACCGTATCAGCGTTGAGTTGGGCCACCAGTTCGGGGCCAACCCCGGTCGCGCCGACAGGCGCATAAACCGCGAGCCGCTGTGCATCGATGGTCAGACGGCTGAGGGCCTGCAACAGATGAGATTTACCGCTTCCAGCAGGCCCATGAAGAAACAGCACCGGGCTCGGGCGCTCCTGCCTCGACAACGCCTGAACCGCTGCCAGGACCTCTTCATTCCCGGAGGCAAAAAAGTTGTCGAATGAGACGCTGCCCGACAGGTGAAGCGGCAGATTCAGCTGTCTTGTCATGGCATCCTGTCAGAGCCGGTATTTGCGGTGTTTGTCTCACTCGAGCTGATAAACCAAAGGTATGCGTAATGGATGCCGCTCAAAAGTGTCGTCAGCGCAACGAGTCCGATAAGGCAATCGGTCAGTATCGTTATATCGAGCCAGCCGATACGGTTCAACATCACATCGATCACCAGGACAATCTGCAGCACTGTGTTGGCTTTACTCAGCGGGGTCGGCTGCATCGGTACAGGGCCATGCGGCGTATGCAGTATGAGAAAACCTCCAATAATGCAGAGGTCACGGAATCCTATCAGCAGCAGGAGCCAGAACGGCAAGTCGCCGAGAAGAACGAGTACCACGTAGGTACTGACGATCAGCATCTTGTCTGCCAGCGGATCCAGAATGGTCCCCAGGTGAGAAACACAATCGAATTTCTTCGCAATCCACCCATCGAGCCCATCGGTGATCCCCGCAGCCAGAAACACCACCAGTGCGACCACATACTCACCGTCTTTGAGAAACAGAATCAGAACCGGCACCGCACCAATCCTGAGCAGGGTTAGCAGGTTGGGGAGTCTTGAAAGC
>CAZEKE010000124.1:0-4698 GCA_964512815.1 uncultured Acidiferrobacteraceae bacterium | reverse complement strand
TTGATTAGATGGTGGCTATCGGTGGGATCGAACCACCGACCCCGGCATTATGAGCGCCAGTATCGAGTCACGCAGTTCAAGTAAATCAACCACATACGCACACCGATCACGCGCGAATGTGGCTGATTGTGCCGCAAATGTAAGAGAGACGACTCCTCTCGGTGAAATTATGGTCACACCGTTTGTATTCAAAAGACCCTAGATTTGAGGCATCTGACGTCGAATCAGATTGTCGTAGGTTCGATTCTTACAAGGCCGAGATTTAATCAAGGAGTTAGGTAAGCACACTACTTACCTGGAGTCCCGCTCAATCACAGAATCAAGGCTGATAAACAGGCTTCTGTGCTAGAAAAGAACTGAACGTCCAACCACTCTTACTTGCCAATAGAACGTTCAATACAATTCATATCCGATGAGAAACCGAAAAATTCTAATACTTGGGGGCTCTCGATTTATCGGGTACCTCATGTTGTGCGAGTTACTGCGTGATGGCTACGACGTCACTATTTTCAACAGGCAAAAAACAAATCCACCAGATCGTTATCCCAGAGAAACAAAGTATGTCCGTGGAGATCGAAACAGCATCAAAGATATCGAACAGTTGTTCGAAAATAATTATGATGTCGTTATTGATCTTTCTGGATATATTCCTAATCATATCTGTCCGATTGTGGATCGTTTCCGCAGTCGAATAGGACAATACATTTTTATAAGCAGTCCGACGGTGTATAGCGAGAAATCTACGGCACCATTTAATGAACAAGATTCCCGTACGTTAGACAAGAATACTTATGGTGGTAATAAAGCGCTTTGTGAGAATGTCCTGAAAGATTATTTTGAGAGGCATCAATTTCCAATAACAATTTTTCGACCACAGGGTGTGTTTGGACCATATGATACTTGTCAAATTGGACACATCTTTTATCGATTAACTAATAAATTGCCAATTGTAGTTCCGAAAGTGCATAACACACACTGCAGCTTTCTTTACGTCTATGATCTTATTAGGGCGACGACTTTAGTAATAAATAATCCAACAACTTCTGGCAGGGTATATAACTTAGCAGGGAGTGAACAATTAACAATAAAACGACTGGCGACCTTGTGTGGTGAGATTTGCTCGACGAGTCCAATATTCCGTTCTGTAGATAGCCTAAACAAACTCAATGAGGTTGAGATAATAACGAAAAAGCGCCACGCTGGCATTTTTTTAAATTGGCCCGAAAGACATAAAAGTCTAGACACCACTCGCGCCTGTAACGAACTAAGAATTGAGTTTACGAATATAGAGCTGGCTCTTCATGATACATATTCGTGGCTCATTAAAACACCGAATCAACTAAGTTATTTTCATTTTCGCGGTGAACGTAGAATGTTGAACAACATTTCTATTTCTTATTGGGAAATACGACTATGGATATTTATGGATTGGTCCACTAACTGTGTCAAACGATTTAAGAGATTTCTCAATGGAATTCAGTGGATTCACAATGCTGCACGATACATTAGATTTATCCGATAGATTACTTTGGGGCTTCAACTGCTCAACGTCAGCTCGAGAACGAACCCCTAATCTCTAAACATTAATCCAGTCTTTTAGGGAGCGATCGCCAGTTGGTTGGTGACATAAGGTGTACCGCTGTTGGACGTCAGCCGGTTACTGGGTCACAGCACAGTCAAAATGACTGAGCGCTATGCTCATTTGGAGAAGCATAGTTTGGAATCAGCGGTGAGTCTGCTCGATCACAGGTCACATTCTGGTCACACTGACAGACAACAAAAACAAAGGAGAGTTGTAAGCCATTGATTAGATGGTGGCTATGGGTGGGATCGAACTGGACTGTAAGTTATTGAATTACTGATTTTTTTCTATTCCACCCCAATAGTTACCGTCAGAAGTGCTGGATTTGGTTGGACGGGGTTGGACATCTATCGGCTACACTGATCTGGCGACAACCGTTTCCGGTGCTTTTGTTTTACGAATTCTTGTTTAATGAACTCCGATTCTCCCCTAACATCGACTATTTGGCAGGTATCGGGTTGTGCTGACACTTTTTGCATTCTCTAATAGCTTCAATCTTCGCGTAATTCTTAGGTTGGTCAGCGTTGTAGCCCAAAGCGCCGTCGTCGGATAACGCCAAGGCACAAACTAGGTCATCGTACTAACAGGCATATTTAACATATATGATAGATTTTCGTTGGAAGATCGCCAAACAGACCGGCAGTCAGACATCAACAACATTTGTTAATTACTTGACCGATTCTTGGTGTTAATTATCGAGATACCCCAATTGAGTAATTCTTTTCAAATCTTTCCTCGAGGTTTAAGTCATGACTGAAACTAAATCAGAACGAAAGGTCACCGTAATTCTTGCAACAGATGTTGTGAGCTACAGTTCTATGATGGAAGAAAATGAAGACCAGACACTCAAGAATCTAAAAGTATGTCGAAACATCATTGAAGGCTTAATAGATGAACATCATGGGAGAATCTTCAACACCGCTGGGGATTCAGTCCTTGCAGAATTTCAAAGTGCAGTCGAAGCAGTAATCTGTGCTTCGGAGTTTCAAAAGACAATCAAGGAACGCAATAACTCTGTGGATGAAGAGGAACGAATGCTGTTTAGAGCAGGCATCAACATGGGGGATGTGGTTATCGAGGGAGATAACCTTTATGGAGATGGTGTAAATGTCGCTACACGGCTGGAAGCACTTGCACAGCCAGGTGGAATTTGCCTGTCAAGGAATGTGCATGAGATCGTCAACAAGAAGACAGACTTCCACTTTAATGATCTAGGAGAACAAAAAGTCAAGGACACCATCCTACATGCGGTCGATGTTGTTCTGGATGGATCACAAACGAGACAACTCCGTACGCAGCCTGCTTCTAAACTGCGGCTAATTTTACCCATTGCTCTAGTACTTGTGCTCGGCCTGTTCGGTTTCTATTTTTTTACAAATGTTTCTGAAGAAAAACATTCAACCGAAACCGCTTCAACCGATTCTTCAAGACCAAGTGTACTTGTCGCTCCAATTAATGCTTCCGGATTGTCGACAGATCAAGAATCTTTTGCAGTTGGGATAACTGAAAGCATGATCTCGACGTTGTCCCAATATAGAGGGATAAGAGTTTTATCGAGTAGCACTAGTTTTCATGTCGGAAAAACAGAAATGCTAGATGTGGAAATTCGGGACCAATACGGTGTGGATTTTCTGATTCGAGGTTCAATCCAGGTGATGGGAACCAGTGCTAGGTTAAATCTTGATATTACCGACTTAAAGCTAGAGGAAATTACTGTTTCAAAAAAACGCGACTTTAATTTACAAGACATTTTCAAAGTACAAGACGATCTAAGTAACGAAGTTTTAAATGAACTGCAGATAAATATGGGTGTCGGTAAGCAAGCAAACAAGTGGATGGCTAATTGGAATTCGATCGAAGATTTTACTAAATCCTTAAACCTCCGTCATGAATGGCGGAAGTTTTCAATAGAAGGCCATATAAACTCGCAGAGAATATTCGATGAATTAAAAGCTCTTTATCCCGAAGAAAGTTATCTTTATCTCCTTGAATCTTGGGTAATTTACCAAAGACTATTAATGCAATTGAGTACCGATAAAGAAAAAGATATTGAGAGACTTAGATTTTTGACGAACAAAGCTGTTGACTTAAATCCGGCTCCAGGTTCATATGCTGCGAGAGCGTTGATGGGATTGACACATCTAAACAGAGGTTGTGACAACTCTCTCAAAGATATGGTTATGGCAGAAGAATACGGTAGTACTGTTGATGCTCTCACTGTAGGTGCGAGAGTTTATGAAAAGTGTGGCGATTTGAAGAAAGCGATAGATTCCAATAGAAGTGCTTTAAAGCTAGTGCCAAATGACACGGGTTGGTTTATCACAGGGGCTCTGGTTATCAAACTATATCAGTCTGGCCGGATAGAGGAGATTTATGAACTTATCGGTAATAACATTGAAGCCAAAGACATGGATCAAAATATCTTGGCGATATTCGCTTTTCTCGAACATCAAAAAGGTAACAAACAATTAGCTGAGGAATATCTTTCGCGGGCAAAAAAGAATGGCTTTTCAAGAGTTAGATTTGAAAGGTTAATACTCAATAAAGAAATACGTGAGACAACGATTAAGGGTCTCTTGGAGATTGGAAATTTAGAGTAACTTTCTACCGCCGATCAGGACATGCCCGGCATTGCCCGAACATTTGGGAATCTGCTGCACCCTATTTGCACCCTGACGGACTAGCGTCGCCACGGGCTGTAGTAACTAATTGATTAGATGGGGGCTATGGGTGGGATCGAACTGGACTGTAACTTATTGAATTGCTGACAAGTATTCAGTTCCACCCCAATAGTTACCGTCAAAGCTACCGTCATTAATACTGGATTTGGTTGGACGGGGTTGGACCTTCCTGGTTGAAACTCGGCCCGCACAACAAAACAGGCGCTTCATCGGGAGAATCGAAAAGGGTTTGATTTTCTAAATTACACCGCTCAACTACAGCTACTCAATAAGGCAAGAATTCAACTGATAATAATGGCCCCGCTTCCGCAGGGCCATACGCTCCATCATTTGATCAGTTTCACAGACCAGCCACAGTGAGTTTCTGGATGAGTAGAAAGCACGTAGTTGGGGCTCGAAGGCCCCCAATCGAAATAGATTACCGGAAGGTTTCCG
>CAZEKE010000123.1:0-3726 GCA_964512815.1 uncultured Acidiferrobacteraceae bacterium | reverse complement strand
AGCGACTCGATCAAGGACGACCGGATCATTCTGGCGCTGATCGAAGAGAATCACGTGCCTACGGCAACAGCGGGTAGTATCAGGTGTGATAGCCAGGGCCAGAATCCTTCTGAGATCGGGACGTAACCGATTGCCGGTAGCCAGTGAAGATGCGCTGCGAAAAAGATGATCAGCAGAATGGCGACCCAAAATTCAGGCATCGAAAGCCCAAGAAAGGCCAGAAAGGTAACGGTGTAGTCCGCGGCGGTATTGCGCCGGGTGGCGGCAATCAGCCCCGCGGGGACAGCGATCAATATGGCGAGAAAAAACGACAACGCGGCGAGCGACAACGTGCGAGGCAGCGCTTCAGAGACAAGTCGAGCAACCGGTTGGTGGCTGCCGTAAATGGAAAAGCCGAACTCACCCTGGAGCATGTTTCGCTGCCAGATGAGATACTGGATATAGACCGGTTGATCGAGCCCGAATTTCTTGCGCAGTTCCTGGGCGGCAGCCGGGTCGCCCGAGTCAAACAACATCGCCTCGAATGGATCACCCGGAACGACGCGCATCATGAAGAACACCAGTGTGGCGACCGCCCACATAACGAAAATTGCACCGATCACGCGTCTGGAGAGATACCGTAGCATTGAAGTAACTGGGCTTGTTGGAAATAGAAAAGGTCGGACTCCCCAAGGGAGCCCGACCTTTAGGCAGGGTTACGAAACGGTGGTCCGATCCAGGTCCACCAGTCCCGGGATGCGACTGACTGCCGGGAAGTTCACAGATTTGTGATGGACCAGAATGTCCTTGGGATGAAAGAGAAAAACAGAGGCGACCTTATCGGACGTGAGCCTGTCAGCCCGGCGAACGATATCACGGCGCTTCTCGATGTCGGCCATCGCGCTCTGTTCCGTGATCAGCGCATCGACCTCGGCATCTGAGAAAAATCCAAATGGCATTTTCTCCTTGTCCCGCTTGCGGCCGTTGAACTTGGACGAGGTTTGCATCCAGTCGACAACGCCGTCGTCCGGATCATAGTCGCCGCCGCTGCCCACACGAAGCGCATCGAAGTTCATCGTCTGGAAGTGCTCCAGCAGCACTGGCCAGTCCTGGACTTCCGGTTTGACTGTGATATTCAGGTTCTTCTTCAAGATATTCGATATCACCGTGACTTCACGACGGGCGGAAGCGGTACAAATCAGACTCAGTTCAGGGAACCCTTTACCATCCGGATAGCCGGCGTCGGCGAGTAATTGTCTGGCTTCTTCCAGGTCATAGCGTTGGTTGCTGACATTGGGCAGGTCCTTATCGAAGTAATAGCCCATCGCCGGATTGATCGAGCCATAAGCGGGAATACCGCGGCCGAACTGCGCCTGCCGGATGTAGCGATCTCGGTCCAATCCTTTGGCGATGGCGAGACGCACCTTGAAGCCGCTCTCTTTCATGAGTTCAGAGACCGGTTTGTTGAAGTCAGGAACCTTGAACGGGTCACGCCAGGGATTGAGCCACACGGACTGAAATCCGGGTCCCGCAATTTCGCTGACCACCAGATCAGGATTCTCGACGAAACGGTCCACCAGTTCCGGTGCCACAGGGTTTCCGCCAATGAGCTGAATGTCACCGGCTTCAAGGGCAGCGGCGAGCGGCTCGGAATCGATGATGGGCTGGATGGTGACCTTGTCCAGTTTCGGACGTTCCGGGTCGTAGTAGTTCTCAAACTTCTCGAGAGTCAGTCTCTGACCGAGCGTATGTTCGGTGACCTTGAAGGGGCCCGTGCCGACCGGTGTCAGACCGTACTGCGCTGTGCCCATGCTCTCTAGACCACCGCGGCTCACAATGGTCATGGCACGGCCACTGGCCCGTTCCAATGTCTTGGTCAGGAACGACGCCTGCGGTTTGGCCAGCTTGAAACGCACCGTGTGGTCGTCGATCTTCTCGACCGCATCGACGTTGTTGAGGACCCTCGAGTGGATCGATTTTTCCGGATCTTTGGAGCGGTTGTAGGTGAAGAGAACGTCGTCAGCGGTGAAGGCATCACCGTTGTGGAACGTCACGCCCTGCCGCAGTTTGAACACATACTGGGTGCCATCTGCCGAGACTTCCCAGCTTTCGGCAAGATCGCCGCGGGGAACAAGGTCCGCGTCGATATGGGTCAGACCGCTGAGCACGTTGGACGAGACCTGGAACAGCAGCACCATATTGATCTGGGCTGGGTCCAGAGTCGGCAGTTCAGGCGTGCCGGCCCATCCACAACGCAGAGTGCCACCCGAATGGCCGGCTGCTTCTGCCCGTCCGGGTGCCTGAATTCCAGGCAGCATGCTTGCCGGTGTTAGCACTCCGGATGCGGCCATAAGCCGGAGGACTGTCCGGCGGCTCATCCCATCACTGGATAGGTCCGCACCAGTCAGGCCGGCCATGGGGTCACGAGGGTCGAAGTCGTAGGCGTCTCCGAGTTCTTTTTGAAGAATCGCTTGAGGGTCGTCAGGTAGCTTATTACTAGACATAGTTCTCTCCTTTTAAGCTGGTGGTTAACGAGCCAGCCGGGCGCATTAATTCTGTCCCGCCTGACTGATCTTTTTGCAGGCCACATAATGGCCTGCACCAAGATTCTGTGTTTCCGGTACACCGCTCCGGCATCCGTCATCGGCGATCGGGCAACGCGGATGAAAGACACAACCGGACGGTGGATTGACCGGACTGGGAATTTCGCCCTCGATGAGCTTCAGAGTGCGTTTGCGCTCGATCGCAGGGTCGGGGATCGGAACCGCTGACAGCAGTGCCTGGGTATAGGGGTGTTGTGGGTTGTCAAACAGTTGATCGGCATCTCCAAGCTCCACCAGATGTCCCAGATACATCACGGCAACGCGGTGGGATATGTGGCGTACGACACTGAGGTCATGGGCGATAAAAAGATAAGTCAGGCCCAGTTCTTGGCGTAGATCCTCAAGCAGCTTGATGATCTGTGCCTGGATCGAGACATCCAGTGCCGATACGGCTTCGTCACACAAGATAAAGTCGGGGTTCAGTATCAGCGCCCGTGCGATTCCAGTCCGTTGCCGCTGGCCACCGCTCATCTCGTGCGGGTAACTGTCCAGAATCCTCTCAGGAAGACCGCACAGTTCGAGAATGGTTGCGACCCGCTGACGGCGGTTCGCCGCGTCTGGGGTAATGCCATGGACCAGTAGGGGTTCGCCGACGATCTCGGCCACCGTCATCCGGGGGTTAAGGGAACTGAACGGATCCTGGAACACCGCCTGGGCCCGCCGCCGGTAATCAGAGGCTTCGGATTTGTTGATTTTGCTGAGATCGCGGCCGTCAAAAAGAACACTGCCGCCGGTGGGATCTTCAAGTTTCAAGATGCAGCGGCCCACAGTGGATTTTCCGCAGCCCGATTCACCGACCAGCCCCAGTGTTTCACCCTTGAGAACCTCAAAGGTCACGTCGTCAACAGCTTTGACATCCCCGGTCCTCTTTCGTGTCAAGAAACCACCGGATCCAGCAAAGACTTTGCGCAGGCCGCGGACCTCAATCAGTGGTTTCGCGCTTGTTGGAGTCTGTCGAGAGGCTTCCATCAGTGGGATATTCAGGTTGTGATCTCAGAACTGAGTGGGCAGGCGACCTGATGCCCGGATAGCGCCGCAACCAGTTCCGGTATATCTCGTTCACAGCTCGACCTGCCGATGGAGCATCGTGGACGGAACGAGCAGCCTGGGGGAAGGTCAACAAGATCGGGTGGATTCCCGGGTA